>NZ_JBNJRW010000012.1:0-97363 GCF_050113895.1 Aestuariimicrobium sp. Y1814
TGGGGTGGACGAGGCGAATCGTCTTGTCTGCACCCCGGGTCCATCGGGCCACTGCCAGGCTGAGCGAGTCGCCCTTCGGGGACGACCTGGCTGAGAGTTGCAGGGCTCGGTGGCCCGGGACGCGCAGATCGGCCATAGGGCTATGCGCCAAGGACCCGGCAAGGTCCCGGAGCGCCTCAGTGAGCGACCGACCGTCACGTCCCGGACCGGAGTGCTGAATCCGTGGGCTGACGGAAGGAGCACTCTCATGATTGAGGCTACGCCCACCTACGCCGGGATCGACTGGTCCTGGCAGCACCACGCGCTGTGCATCGTCGACGACGACGGACAGCGCATCGAGGAAGCAACCGTGCCGCACACACGGCCCGGGTTGACCAAGATCACCACCCTGCTGCGTCGCCATGGCGTGGAACGGATCGGGATCGAGCGCGGCGACGGACCGGTGGTCGAGCACCTGATCCGCGACGGGTTCGAAGTCGTCGTGATCAGTGCACGGCAGGTGAAGTCACTGCGTGCCCGCTACGGCTCCGCGGGGAACAAGGACGACCGGTTCGACGCGTTCGTGCTGGCCGACGCGTTGCGCACCGACGCCGGTCGCTGGGCGATCGTGCAACCAGACAGCGAACAGACGATCGCGCTGCGGATGCTGGTGCGCGCCCGCCACGATCTGATCGATCACCGGATCGCCGTGCACAACCAACTGCTCGCAGTGCTGCAGCACAACTTCCCCGGCGCGATCGGCCTGTTCAGCCAGCTCGACATCCCCATCAGCCTGGCGTTCCTGCGCCGATTCCCCAGCGAAGCCAAAGCAGCCTGGCTCAGCGAGCTGCGGATGGCGCACTGGCTCAAGGCCAACGCATACTGCGGCCGCCACACCCCGACCCGGCTGGTCGACCACCTGCACGAAGCTGCGACCGGCCGCGTCAGCGGCGCGGCAGCCGAAGCCAGCGAGGTCATCGTGCTGACCCTCGTTGATCTGCTCGCCACCCTGCGTGATGAACAAGCCCGGCTCGAGGCCCGGATCAAGGAAGCACTCCTGGCTCACCCCGACGGCCCGATCTTCCAGTCCCTGCCCCGCGCCGGGACCGTCCGCGCAGCCACCCTGCTGGCCGAGATCGGCGACTGCCGGGCCAGGTTCCCCGACCCCCCAGCACTCGCCGCAGCCGCCGGCGTCGCACCATCGACCAGGCAGTCCGGCAAGCACCTCAACGTCGCCTACCGACGCGGCTGCAACAAACAACTCCGGGCAGCACTGGTCGACTGGGCCCAAGACACGCCCCGCGCGAACGCCTGGGCACGCGACACCTACGACCGCGCCCGAGCCCGCGGCTGCCGACACCCCCACGCAGCAAGAATCCTGGCCCAAAACTGGACCAGGATCCTGTGGCGCTGCTGGCACGACCACACGCCCTACAACCCCGACCTACACGGCCGACTCAACAGCCTCCTGACGGAGGCTGCTTGACATAGGGCTCTCAGCGCCAGACGGCGACCATCGCGTCGTACGGGCCTGCGCTCATCGGCGGGGAGTCGGGCGGGAGCATCGCCAGCGCCGACTCCGGCACCACGTTGCGCATCGTCATCGACACGTCATCGCCCAGCTCGACGCTGACCTCCCACGCCCACTCCTCCATGTAGGGCGCCGAGAGATCGACGCGCGAGCCGTCCCGCGTCCCGGTCAGCTGCATGGGGCCGGGCTGCTGGTGCCACGTGTCGAGCAGCGACGCCTCGACGACCCCGTCCTCACCGACGCCTCCGACGAGCAGCACACCGCGCTGTTCGCCGTCGGCCGGGTGCACCCACGTGTAGTGGAGGGTGAAGCCCTGCTCGCCCACCCTCGTGACGAGTGCGGACGACGGCCCGTCGGCCAGCGGGTCGACCGGCATGAGCCGGAACGCGCAGGTCCCCGTGAGCGATTGGGTGGTGATCATGGGGTCGGTCCTCTCGTCGTCCCGGTGCGTCACCGGCGAACGTAGGCCCTGCGGCGCGGCCTGTCCAGATCGCGGGGTCACACTCGCACCTCGTCCCAGCTGTCCATGCGCGGAAGCGACCGCACGGGCCGGTAGGCGGCGCACACGACCGCGACGCCCACGCCGAGCAGTGCGAAGAAGCCATACGTGCCGGCCAGCCCCACCAGCCCCAAGCCCCAGCCCGCCAAGGCAGGCGACAGCGGCGCCATCAGGATGGCGAGGAAGGTGATCACCGACTCCACCCGCCCCAGCATCTCGTTGGGGACCACGTGCATCAGCAGCCCGCCGACCGCCGCGTTGACCGCCGGCGCCGACACCATCACGACGCCCAGGACCGGCAGCACCACCCGTAGGTCGGGCCAGATCGTCACGACCACCATCGCCGCCGCGAACGCCCCCATGCACGCGACGACGAGGACGCCCGTGGGGATGCGCTTGACCGCCTGCCCCGCCAGCACCGCGCCGAGGAGTGCCCCCGCACCGAGCGCGAACGTCACCATCCCGATCACCTCGGGCCTGTGGCCTGCCATCTGCATCGAGTAGAGCGTGGCCATGACCACCCCGTTCATCGCGAGGTTGAGGATCATGAACAGCCCACACGTCACGAGGATGAGTCGGGAGCGACCGACGAAGGCGAGCCCGTCGCGCAGGTCGCGCCACATCGTCGTCGGCTCCTCCCGACGAGCCCGGTGCTCGCCGTCGATGGCCGCGTTGGTCACCCACATGACGACGAACGACGCCGCCTGGGCGAGGAACGGCGCCGCGTATCCGAGCGCCAGGAGCAACCCTCCCAGCGGCCCGCTGGCCAGACTCACGGCCGCGTCGCGACCCTGGTTGTTCGCGACGGCCTGCGCCAGCTGCTTCTTGTCGACGATGGTGCGCAGCATCGCTTCCGACGCCGGGCTGAGCAGGCTCGCGCGCAACTGAAGGAGGAACCCGAGGTTCGCCAGCGCCCACGCATCGAGCAGGCCCAACGCGGCCAGCACTGCGATCGCCGCCGACAGGACCAGCCCGATCACCGCCGACCACGTCCGCAGCAGCCGCCGGTCGTACCGGTCGGCCAGCACGCCACCCGGAAGGAACCCGATCACGCCCCCGAGCGCCTGCGCGGCCGCAACGGTGCCCGCGACCGCCGGCGAACCCGTCACCGCCAACGTCAGCAGTGGCATCGCGAAGCACCCGAGGCCGAGCCCCAGTTGCTGGGCCGTGTCGCCGCCGAGCCACAGGAGGTAGTTGCGTCGGCGGAGTAGTGGCGCGCTGTGTTGGATGCACCGGTTCAGGCAGCCAGCCCGGCGATGATGAAGGCGATGTCGCACCCGCTGAGGGGGCGCATCCTCGCGATCGTCAACGTGCTCGGCCACGCTCGTTCCACCGACATCGCCGCGGAGCTGGGCGAGCCCGTGAATTCCATCAGCTTCCATGTGCGATCGCTGGCCAACGTCGGCATCCTGGTCGAGGTGCCTGAGCTTGCCAAGGACGCGCGCGAGCGGGTGTGGAAGCTCGGCCCGCCCACCATCAACGCAGACCTCGACCTTCTCAAGGACGACGCCGCCTACCGCACCTCCGCCTCCGCCTCGATCGGCCTCATCTACTCGGAGGTCGAACGGGCGATCACCGCGGCCATGGCCGCCGGACCCGAGACGCTCGCGCACTCGGAGGCGACGTCGCTCCGCCTCACGCGACACCAGGCCCGTGCCCTCGCCCTGCGGGTGCACGCGGTCATCGAGGAGTTCGACGACGACCCCGCCGCGGCCGCCGCGGGCACCCAGACCGAGGAAGACCCCGACGACACCGCCACCGCCATCTACACCGGGCTGTTCGGCATCGCCCCCGTCGGCCGCAAGGTCTAGCTCACTCGACCGACCACTGGTCGTCGGCGGGGCGCCCGGCCGCGACCACCCCGGCAGTGCCCTCGGCGACCTGGGACCAGCTGTCCAGCTCCAGCACCGCCAGCGCCGACGTCGGCATCGGCAGGAACCGCCCCGTCGCGAGGTGGATCAACTCCTCCATCGCCGGGTTGTGTCCCACCAGCACCACCGACGACGCCGACTCGGGCAGCCCCGCGACCAGGTCCGCGAGGTCGTCGCCGTCGAACGTGTAGGCGTCCTCGGCGTCGCGCACCTCGTCCGCGGACAGGTGCCGCGAGACCAGCTCCCACGTCTCCCGCGCCCGCGCCGCCACCGACACGACGGCGAGGTCGACGTCGCCGAACCGGCCAGCCAGCCACTCACCCGTTTCAGGCGCTTGGCTACGGCCCCGGCCGTTGAGCGGGCGGTCGCGGTCGGAGACCCCCGCATTCCAGTCGGACTTCGCGTGACGGATGAGGATGAGGCGTACTCCCATGATGGAACCCTAGCCACGCAGCGCCGCCGACGTGCCTGCCAGACCGGAGTGCGACGTCAGCGTCGGGCGCGCAACTCCGCCCGGACGAGCTCCAGGAGCCGTCCGATCCAGTTGCGGCCTCCGCGGTAGCTGGTCCAGAAGCCGTCGATGCCGTTGGCGTACTCGATGCGGCCGTCGGTGGCGAGCAGCGCCTTCGTCAGGTCCTTGTGTTGCGTGTACTTGGCGCGCAGGGCTGCCGCCATGAGCGCGAGGTTGGCATCGGGCCCGGCGCCCGGGCGCTGCAGCGCGTGGAACGCCGCCGTCACCGTCGGGTACGGCTGGCCGTCGACGACGATCTGCCGCGGGAAGTTGTTGTGCAGCACCTCCGGCGCCGGCGGCTGGGGCCAGTACTCGTCGCGCACGAACACCTTCTCGATGACGGTGGGAGTCCCCGTGAACTCGTGGAACTCGCGCTCCTTGTGGGCTTCCCACCGGGTGCGGTCGGCCCGGCGCTCGCAGAAGTACTCGATCCCCTGCGCCTGGACCTTCTCCGTGACGGTGACGCCCTCGGCCGTCGATCCGCCCAGAGGCGTCAGGAGAACCCGGATCGGCTGGTCCTTCACGTCCATGTCCGAGAGGACGTACGGCCGCAGGTGGGCCGGTACCCGCAGATACGCCTCCTGCATCACCAACCAGCGTTCGTGGCTCGGTTCCTCGGCGAAGGCCTCGGCGGCGTCGCGGCAGAGTTCGCGGGACGTGGGCCGACCGTTGAGGCGCTCGATCTGGTCGGCGACCTCCCTGACGAACTCCTCGTCAGCCACCGGCGGGCCCGACGGCAGGATGGAACCGTCCGCGTACACCTCGAGGTTCGTGACGCCGAAGTAGTGCCCGCCCCTCGAGTCACGGCGGCCGAGGACGTGAGTGACGACGCCGTCGACGCGCTCACCCTCGACAGGTCGGTACGTTCGCGTCCAGGTGCTCATGCGCCCAAGGTAGCGCCCGGGTGGTTCCCCGACTTCAGGACAGCCGCCGGTGCCGAGGTCGAGCGCGCTGGTCGCCGTCGCCAGCGCCTCGCGGCAGTCGCCCTCGAGGTCCCACCAGGGCTCGTCCGCGGTCATTCGCCCGTCGAGTCGGGAGAAGTCCCAGCCCACCATCGACGCCGCCGCGTGCGCGCGGTGCCACCGCGCCAGCGCGTCGTCGGCCGTCGGGTCGTTCACGGGCCCATCTTGCCCACACCCTGTGCTTGGATGCACGCATGAGCTCCACCACTCGACCCACGCCCGACGGCTCCTCGTTCCGCCAGACCCTGGCCGCGCTGACCGCAGCGGCGGAGGACCTGGGCTTCGTGCAGTCCTCCGAGGGCGACCTCGGCCGGCTGCTTCGACTCCTGGTCGCGTCGCGCCCGGGCGGCAGTTTCCTCGAGCTCGGCACCGGCGTCGGTTACGGGGCGGCATGGCTGCTCGACGGCATGGACGCCGACTCACGACTGGTCTCGGTGGAACTCGAGGACGACCTGCAGCGGATCGCGCGCGCCACCTTCGACGACGACCCCCGCGTCGAGTGGGTGCTGGGAGACGGCTCGGAGTGGCTCCGCGAGGCGGTCGCCCGCCCGGAGCGGTTCGACGTCGTCTTCGCCGACACCTGGCCCGGCAAGTACCACGACCGCGACCTCGCCATGGAACTGGTGAAGCCGCACGGCTGGTTCGTCCTCGACGACCTGTACCCGCAGCCGGGCTGGCCCGACGGCCATCAAGCCAACGTCGACCGCCTCATCGCCGACATGCAGTCAGTCGACGGCTGGCGCACCGAGTTCCTGCCGTGGGGCTCGGGACTCATGCTGTGCGTGCGCGACTGAGTCACACCACGCAGAACTCGTTGCCCTCCGGGTCCTCGCTACATCACGATCCACTCGCCCTGAGGGGGCTGCCGGAACTCCTCCACGACGTCGGCACCCGCGGCGACCAGCTTGGCCGCCTTGGCGCGCATCACGTCCCAGTCCTTCGGCTGGTCGGGGCCGCCGGCGTTGCTGTGGACGTCGATGTGCAACCGGTTCTTGGCGGTCTTGGGCTCGGGCACCTTCTGGATGAAGATCCGCGGGCCGTCTCCGACGATCGCGTAGGCGTCGTTCCAGCGCTCCTCGGGAAGACCCCAACTCGTCAGCGCCTCCTCCCACGTGGCGAAGTTCCCCGGTGGGTCCTCGGGCCGGTAGCCGAGCGCCAGCGCCCAGAAGTCACCCAGCCGCCTCGGGTCGGCGGCATCCATGGTCAGTGTGAAGGTCATGACCCATCGTCGCACCGAACGGCGTTTTCAGTGATGGATCTGGTGCCAATGACGGCACCAGATCCATCACTGAGAACGCCCCCTTCCTCACCCCTCCATCAGCCCGCTTCAGAACTTGACGTGCGTCAAGGAAAGAGACCTCGATCATGCGCAATTTCGAGGTCAAGATCACCCCGAAGGACGCATCATGAACAAGATCCACACTTGGCTCCACGGCCGCTGGGCCGTGCCCGCCATCTCCGGCGTCGCCATCGTCGCCTCCCTCATCGCCGACAAGCTGGGCGCGACCACCGTCGGCAACATCCTCATGCTGGCGGCCGCCGTCGTCGCCGGCCTGCCCATCGCCATCAAGGCCTTCCGATCGCTGATGGTCAAGCACATCAGCATCGACCTGTTGGTCTCCGTCGCCGCCATCGGCGCGATCCTCGTCGGCAACTTCTGGGAGGCCGCGGCGGTCACGTTCCTGTTCGCCGTCGGCGGCGCCCTCGAGGCCGCGACCCTCAACAAGACCCGCTCCGCGTTGGCCGAGCTGGTGGCCGTCGCCCCCGACACCGCGATCGTCCTCCGCGATGGCCAGCAGGTGGAGATCTCCGCCTACGAGGTCAAGCCGGGCGAGACCGTCCTCGTGAAGAACGGCGCCAAGGTGCCCGTCGACGGCGTCGTCATCGGCGGCAACGGCGCCATCAACGAGGCGTCCATCACCGGCGAGTCCATCCCGGCCGAGAAGAGCGACGGCGACCAAGTGTTCGCCGGCACGATCTCCACGGGCGGCTTCCTCCAGGTCGAGGCACGCGGCGTCGGCGCCGACACCACGCTGGCGCGCATCATCCACCGCGTCGAGGAGGCGCAGGACGCCAAGGCCAAGACCCAGAAGTTCATGGACCGCTTCTCGAAGTGGTACACCCCCGGGATCATGGTGCTGGCGCTGGTCGTCGGGCTCATCACCCGCGACGTGACCCTCGCCCTGACGCTCCTGGTCATCGGCTGCCCCGGCGCCCTGGTCATCTCGATCCCCGTGTCGATCGTCACCGGCATCGGCCGCGGCGCCCGCGACGGCATCCTCATCAAGGGCGGCGAGTTCCTCGAGACCTCCGCCAAGATCACCGCCGTCGCGCTCGACAAGACCGGCACCCTCACCGAGGGCAAGCCCAAGCTGACCGACGTCGTCGTCCTCGACCCGTCCCTCTCCGCCGACGAACTCCTCACCATCGCCGCCCGCGCCTAGCAGAGGCCACTGACACAACCGGTGCGCAACGACGGCGACTCGCCGCAGCAATGCCCACGGCGATCAAGACCCTTGACCCTAGGATGAGACTCAGGCTGACACGGCCTCTTCCCCCAGTTCCCCGGACCGTGTTTGGAGCAGTTTCGTGACCACTACGAGCGTCAGCGACCCCTTGGTGGGGCGCCTGCTTGATGGTCGCTACGAGATCTTGGCGCGCGTTGCTCGTGGCGGCATGGCAACCGTCTATCGCGCCCAGGATCGTCGACTCACCCGCATCGTCGCGGTCAAGGTGATGCACGACGGGCTCGGCGACGATGCCGATTTCGCGCGCAAGTTCGACCGTGAGGCCCGCGCCGCTGCCCGGCTGTCCAACCAGCACGTTGTCAGCGTCTTCGACCAGGGCATCGACCGGGACCGGCCCTACATCGTGATGGAGTTCGTGGAGGGCCGCACCCTGCGCCACCTGCTCAGCCGCGAGGCACCGCTGGAGCCGCTGCGTGCCCTCGACCTGCTCGAGCCGGTCGTCCATGCCCTGGCCAGCGCCCACGAGTCGGGGCTGGTGCACCGCGACATCAAGCCCGAGAACGTGCTGATCAGTGACCGCGGTGAGATCAAGGTGGCCGACTTCGGGTTGGCCCGTGCCGTCACCGCCCAGACCGCGACCGCCACCCAGGGTCTGCTGATCGGCACCGTCAGCTACCTGCCGCCCGAACTGGTCACCGCCGGCCGCGCCAACGCCCGCTCCGACGTCTACTCCACCGGTGTGGTGCTCTACGAGATGCTCACCGGTGAGAAGCCGCACAAGGGTGACACCCCCATCCAGGTGGCCTGGGCCCATGTCCACCATGACGTGCCCGCACCCAGCAGTGTCGTCCACGCCGACGGCACCTGGCGGCGCGACTCGCGTCGGATCATCCCGCCGTACCTGGATGCGCTGGTCCAGGCCTGCACCAGCCGCCAGCCCGCTGCGCGCCCGGCCGATGCCCGCGAACTGTTGAAGCTGCTGCGCAAGGCGCGTCGCGCCCTGGGCCAGGGCATCGTCGACGACCCCGCGCTGACCGAGTACATGCTCGCCAGCACCCGCCAGGCCCGCCCCGAGGAGCAGCCCAGCCCCACCGAGGTGACCACGGGCTTGGCTGCCGACCTCGCCGCGGTGGTGGCACCGGCCCAGCCGGTGTCCTTCCGACCGCGCAGCGCGTCCTCCCCGGTGACCTCGACCACCGGGTCGATCCCCCGGGGCACCACCCCCACCTCCCCGATCGACCTGCCGGCCGCCCGCGGCTGGCACCACGTCGACCGCGCGCAGGACGAGTCCGACGACACCGAGGACAGCGGCGCAGGGCTGGCATCCAGCCCGGTGCCCCGGCCCCGCAAGCTGGACGACACGGCTGCGCGACCGCATCGTCCGCGCAGCCAGGCCACACCGATCTTCCCGCACATGAGCCAGGACCCGGTGCACCGCCGCCGGCGGGGGCTGGTGGCCCTGGTACTGGTGGTGCTGCTCGCGATCACCGGGTCGGGAGCGGCCTACTGGTACGTGACCGAGGGCCGGTGGACCGAGACGGTCGCGCTGCAGACCCAGACCGGTGAGCAGGCGCGGGTCAATGCCGAACTGGCCGGGTTCACCTTCACCTCCACCGAGGCGTACTCCGAGACCGTCCCCAAGGGGCAGGTGATCTCCACCGACCCGGCCGGCGGCACCCGCGCACTCAAGGGCTCCGAGATCCGCGCGGTGATCTCGCTGGGCCCGGAGCGCTACGCCATGCCCAGCCTGGCCGACATGGACCTGGCCGCCGCCACCGAGGCGATCGTCAAGGCGAACCTCAAGGTCGGCACGGTGACGAAGGCCTACCATGCGAGTGCCCCGGTCGACCGGGTGCTGCAGGCTTCCCAGGCCCCCGGTGACTCGCTCAAGCGCGACACCCCCATCAACCTGGTCATCTCGCAGGGTCCGCGTCCGATCCCGATCAGCAACTACGTCGGCAAGCAGTCCACCGCTGCCACCAAGGAACTGACCGACCTCGGGTTCCGGGTCACCACCAGCGAACAGCACCACGACAGCGTCCCGAAGGGGCAGGTGCTCAGCCAGACCCCCGACAAGGGCTACGGCAAGGCCGGCGACACCATCGAACTGGTGGTCTCCAAGGGACCGGTCCTGGTCACCATCCCCAAGGTGACCGGTGCCGACGAGCAGACCGCCAAGCAGCGGCTGGCCAACGCCGGGTTCAAGGTGAAGGTCGTCTACAACACCGAGGACTGGGTGCGGCTGAACGTCGTCGCCGTGCAGGACCCGGGCGCCGCCAAGATGGCGCCGAAGGGTTCCACCATCACCATCTACGTCAGCTGACCCCAGGTGGGCTGACCCGCCCCAGCTCCACGTTCCTCCGGCGACCCGCGATGTCGCTACCGTGGAGGTCTGGCACCCGGTGGGTGCCCGGGTGAGGAGCAACGAGATGGACCCCTCTGTCATTGTCTGGATCCTGCTGGGCGTGCTGGCCCTGGCCGTGGTGGGCGTCATCATCTGGTACGTGCGGCGACGCGCCTACATCAAGTCGGTCACCGATCGCGGCTGGCAGTTCGTCGACCACCCCGGCCTCGAGGTGGTCCACGGCTACAACTGCCCGCCGTTCGGGCTGGGTGAGAACCGGCGCGTCGACGACATGATCATCGGGCAGAGCTCCTCGGGGCTGCGGTTCGAGGCCTTCGAGTACGACTCCAGCACCTACCGCGGCGGCGGGTACCTGGTCAGCATCCCGCTGCCGCGTTCCCTGCCGGAGTTCTACCACCTGCCCACCAAGGCCCGCGCGAACGGCTCGACCGGGTCGATCATCCACCAGGACGAGGCGGTCACCGTCGTGGCCGACAACCCCGACTTCGGACGAGCAGCCTTGTCGGCGCTCGGCCCGACGCTGGGCCGCTTCGGTGCGGTGCCGGCGAACCTGTCGGTGGACCACGACCGCCTGGTCGGGTTGGGCGCACCGAAGCCCGCCGAGGAACTGGCCGCCTACGTCGAGGCCCTCGCTGCCGGCGCGCAGGCCCTGGCCGGGCCGTCCCTGCAGCAGTTCAGCGGCCCGGCGAAACCGCCCCGGCTGAGCATCTACCGCCGGCCGAACTGGGAGTTCCGCAACCGGGACGATTCCCTGCTGGCCCACGTCCGCCACAGCGGCGGTGGCAGCAACCACCGCGCCGAGGGCTGCATCATCTCCTCCCACCCGACCCTGCCATTCATCGCGCTGACCCACAGGTGGGAGACCACGCGCACGGTGACCTCCACCGACGCCCAGGGCCGCACCACAACCCGCACCGTGACCGACCACCACGAGGAGGAGATCGTCGAGTTCCACCCGCGATTCACCTTCCGTCCGTTCAAGGTCAACCGCGGGCTGATGGGCAACAAGGTGAGCTTCGAGTGGCACGAGTTCAACCAGGCCTTCACCGTGCGCAGCCCCGACCCCAAGTTCGCCTCGGACGTGTTCCACCCCCGGCAGATGGAGTACATGATGCAGGCGCGGCCGGTGCCCTTCGAGTGGGACGAGCGTGGTGTCATCGAGACCGGCGCCCGGGTCGACGCGGGCACCTTGAAGCACACCGAGCAGTTCCTGGAGGGATTCTTCGCCCGGGTGCCGAACTTCGTCTGGGACGGGTTGGGCTACCAGCGGCCCCCGGTGGCCATCGAACGCGGCTGATCGGATAGACTTGGACGTTACGTCAGCATCCGCTTCACGAAAGGAAGGTGTTGAACGTGGCGAAGGACAAGGTCCAGAAGGCCGAGGAGAAGGCCAAGGCCCTGAAGAAGAAGGCCGACAAGAAGGCCGACAAGGCTGCCAAGAAGGCCCAGAAGGTGGCCAAGAAGACCGACAAGAAGGTCAAGGCTGCCAAGAAGTCAGCCGACCGGCAGGCCAAGAAGGCCGCCAAGAAGGCGAAGAAGTAGTCTCGTCCCGGGGGCAGGTCACCAACGAGGGTGACTGATCACCCAGCACGTCCGAAGGGGCCGCACCGCAACAGCGGCGCAGCCCCTTCGACGTTCCCCGGCCCGGGTGGACCTGCTGGCACAGCCGCGTCGGGTGGGCCGGCTCAGTCGGTGAACCGGTGCGGCTGCTGGTGGCGCAGGTCGACGAAGTCGGTGGCGCTCATCTCCTGGTAGCGGTTGAACGCCAGCGCCCAGCCGCGTTCGCTGAGCAGGCCGTCGTGGACCAGGAAGCCGTGGGGTGCCCCGACCGCGCGAATGAAGTCGATGTGCTCCTTCATCGCAGCCCAGGGGCCGTGCGCGGGCACCGCGAGCACGTCGACGCCGCTGGGCACGGTGTCCAGGGCATCACCGGGGTGGAAGAAGGTCTGGCCGCCGGCGACCTCGATGACCAGGCCTACGTTGCCGATCCTGGGGATGTCGGTGTGGATCACGGCGTGTTCACCGCCGACGGCACGCACCTGCACCCCGCCGCCGAGGTCGAGCTCCTCCCCCTCGACCAGTGCCCGGGCAGCCAGGTCGGGCTGCTGGGCGGCCAAGGACGCCTCCAGCGCGACAACCGCGTCCGGGTTTGCCGCGACCAGCCGGGGCCCGTGGTCGGGGTCGAAGTGGTCAGGGTGCTGGTGGGTCGCCAGGACCGCGTCGAGCCCGGTCAACCCGTGCCAGGCATCGGAGAAGTTACCGGGGTCGACCAGGATGCGTCGGCCGGCGGCCTCCACGAGCACGCAGGCGTGGCCAAGATGGGTGATCTGCATGTCACCCAGTCTTGCACCACGCCTGCGGCGGTGTCGGGCTCAGAGGTCCTTGGCCTCGAAGTGCTGCACGGGGTTGTGGCGCTGGGCACCCTCGCGCAGCCGCTCGGCGACGATGAAGGCCAGCTCCAGCGACTGGTTGCGGTTCAGGCGCGGGTCGCAGGCGGTCTCGTAGCGGGTGGCCAGGTCCTCCTCGCGGAGTTCCTCGACACCGCCGACGCACTCGGTGACGTCGTCGCCGGTGAGTTCGATGTGGACGCCACCGGGCCAGGTACCCAGGTCACGGTGCACGTCGAAGAAGCCGTTGACCTCTTCGCACACGTCGGAGAAGGCGCGGGTCTTGAAACCGTTGGCCGCCTCGTAGGTGTTGCCGTGCATCGGGTCGCACGACCAGACCACCGAACGTCCGGTGGCCTCGATGGCCTGGATCACCGGCGGCAGCTTCTCGCGGACGTTGCCGGCACCCATGCGAATGATGAAGGTGAGGCGTCCGGGGGTGAAGTCGGGGTCGAGCGCCTCGGCCAGGGCCACGGCGTCCTCCGGGGAGGTCTTGGGGCCCAGCTTGATGCCGATCGGGTTCTTGATGTGGCGCATCAGTTCGACGTGGGCGCCGTCGAGCTGGCGGGTGCGCTCACCGATCCAGACCATGTGCCCCGAGGTGTTGTAGGGCTCGTTGGTGCGCGAGTCGATGCGGGTCAGGGCGTGCTCGTACTCCAACAGCAGCGCCTCGTGGCTGGAGTAGAAGTCGACCTCGCTCATCGCGGAGTCGTCGAGCCCGCAGGCCACCATGAAGGCCAGCGCCCGGTCGATCTCGGCAGCCAGTTCCTCGTAACGTCCCTCGACGCGGGAGTTGGCCACGAAGTCGGCGTTCCAGGCGTGGATGCCGCGCAGGTCGGCGAAGCCGCCCTTGACGAAGGCACGCACCAAGTTCAGGGTCGACGCCGAGGCGTTGTAGACCTTGAGCAGCCGGTCGGGGTCGTGGCGGCGCGACTCCTCGGTGAAGTCGAAACCATTGATGGCGTCGCCGCGGAAGGCCGGCAGGGTGATGTCGCCGCGGGTCTCGGTGTCCTTGGAGCGCGGCTTGGCGTACTGGCCGGCGATCCGGCCGACCTTGACCACCGGCACCTGCGCGGCGTAGGTCATCACGACGGCCATGCTCAGCAGCACCCGCAGCTTGCCCTTGATGTTGTCGGCCCGCACCGAGGCGAAGGTCTCGGCGCAGTCACCTCCCTGCAGCAGGAACCCACGACCCTGGGCCACCGCCGCCAGCTGGTGGCGCAACTCGTCGCATTCGCCGGCGAACACGAGCGGGGGCAGCTGGCTGAGCGTGCTGACGACCCGGTCACGATGATCGGTGTCGAGATAGGTCGGCTGCTGATGCAGTGGACGCGAACGCAGGTCAGCCAGTGTGGGAATTGCCGAAGACATGCGCCCAACTGTAGCCACTGCGCAGGCGTGTCCCGCGCGGGTGCCCACAGGCGGACGCAGGTTTCCGCGACCGGCTGATTCAGTCCTCGTCCAAGCCCTGCTCGATGGCGTAGAGGGTCAGTTCGACGCGGTTGTGCAGTTGCAGCTTGCGCAGCACGTTCTGCACGTGGTTCTGGACTGTGCGGTGGCTGACCACCAGTTCCTCGGCGATCTCGCGGTAGGCCAGGCCCTTGGCAACGCGGCGCAGCACCTCCACCTCGCGGGGGGTCAGCACGGGGCCCTCGTCGTTGTGCTGCTGGGCGACGCTGACCATGCGCCGGAACTCGCCGAGCACCAGGCCGGCCAGGCCGGGGGTGAACACGGCATCACCTTCGGAGGTGCGCCGCACCCCTTCGATCAGTTCGGCCTTGGGTGCCGACTTCACCAGGTACCCCAGGGCCCCGGCCTTGACCGCCCGCAGGACGTCGTCGCGCTCCCCCGAGGCGGAGACGACCAGCACCCGTATGCCGGGGAACTCATTGAGCAGGATTTCGGCGCAGGTCGCACCGTCCGGGTGCGGGATCTGCAGGTCCATCACGATCACCCCGGGCCGAGTGGCCCGGGCCCGCCGCAGGCATTCCTCACCGTTGTGGGCCACGGCAACGATCTCGAAGCCCTCACTCTCGAGGTCCTCGCTGAGGGCATCGATCCAGATCGGGTGGTCGTCAACCAGCATCACCCGCCTGCGGTCCAGCTCGTTCACGTCGTGGCCTCCTCGTTCATCGCGGTCGGCGTGGTCAGGTTGCCCGGGTCGGGCCAGTGGATCGCGTCGGCGTCCTCACCATCATCGGCGGTGTAGGGAATCGTCAACTCCCATTCCACCCCACGACCGGGGCTCGAACGCACCTCGGCAGTGCCGCCCAGTTCATGGATGCGCCCGATGATGGACTCGCGGATACCCAACCGACCCGCGTCGACGGCCCTCTGCACCTGTTCGCGGGTCATGCCCACCCCGTTGTCACGCACCGAGATCATCATCTCGCCGTCACCCTCCTCCAGCAGCACCCACACCTGCGCGTCGGCGCCGGCGTGCAGTTCGCTGTTGAGCAGCACCTGGGCCACGGCGGCCCGGATCTCCAGGGCGACGGCGGCCGGCATGACCACCGAACCGGCCATCCGTGAGACGGTCACCCGGTCGGTCGACATCGCGTCCAGCATCGCCGACACGTCGACGCGACGTTCGCCGGGGTCGTCATCGGCGACCTCGACGGTGCGGTCCTGCAGCACAGTGCGCAACTGGATCTCCTGCTGGCGGGCCAGTTGCGCGAGGCGCTGGCCGCGGGGACCCATCGTCCGCCCCTCACGTTCGACCATCGAGAGCACCTGCAGGGCACCGTCGTGGACGATGCGGTTCATCCGGTCGCGTTCGGCCAGGGCCATCGTGGCGGCCAGGCTCCGGTCACGTTCGGCGGTGGTCTTGCGGAGGGTGTCGACCAGCTGGCCGATGCCCCAGGCGGCCAGGCAGGTGATGAAGATCGCCGACCAGAAGTGCATGTGGGTCAGCGGGGTCTGCACCACCCCGGCCAGACCGATCACCGCACCGGCAGCGAGCCCCAGCCAGCCGCCGAAGGTGACCGCCACCGCCAGGGCGGCCGCCACCTGCCAGTAGACCGAGGCGGGTGGGAAGGCGTTGGCACCCTCGGTGCCGACCACCCAGCGCGACGACAGCACGATCAGCAGCGCGATGCTGACGTCGAGCGCCAGCAGCACCGGTTGCCAGCGCTGCGGGGCGCCGGCCAGGTTCGCCAGCAGCAGGCTCCAGGCCAGGATGACGACGGTGATCGCGAGGAGCCACCCGGGCCGCAGCACGTCGTTGAGCCGCAGGATGTTGAAGATGGCGGCATGCAGCGCCAATGCGACCCTCGTCCACGACAGCACCCGCTGCGTGGACCGCATCAGGTGCTGGGAGGAGGGCACCTGGTTGCTCACGAGTCGGCCTGCTCCGTGTGGTCGTGGAGGGGCCGGTCGGGAACGGGGCTGTCGGGAACGGGGTTGTCGGGCGGGGGGACGACCCGGCGTTGGCGGTCGCGTTCGGCGGCCTGCTCGGCGCGGGTGCGGGCCTGCTCCTCGGCCTCACGGTGCAGCCGGGCCAGGTCGCGGCGTTCCTCGAGGTCGGCCAGTTGCCTGGCCTCGATCGCGCGACGCTCGGTCATTCGACGCTGCTCGGCGCGGGCCCTCAGCTGGTCGCGGCGCTTCTGCGTGCCGCTGCGCAACTGGTCGCGTGCGGTGGTCGGGTAGGTGTCTCGGTACCTGAGCCCACCCAGGTCGGCGATGGCCGCCATGGTCTCGTCGGTCACCCCGCGGGCCAGGGTTCGCTCGACCGGCAGGCCGCGGAAGCGGGAGAAGTCGAGTGCGGGCCCGAACACCAGGGAGGCTGCGCGGGTGTCGAGCACGGCAGGCACCACCGTCACCCCCGCGGCCAGCACCAGCCGACCCACGGCGTCGCGGCCCTTGTGCAGGTCGGAGTCCGGGGAGGGCGCACCCTCGGGGAACACGGCCACGACCTCACCCTCGGCCAACGCATCGAGGGCCTGCTGCCAGGCATCCCGACGACGGGGCTCGTGGCCGGCGCGGCGGGCACGGGTCGCGACCTCCAGGTCAGCGGTGGCGACCACGTGGACGGGGCGTGGCAGTGCGGCGGCCAGCGCGCGGGCATCGAGCACGTGGCGGTGGTTCACGGCCAGGATGACCGGGCCCTCCTGAGGCAGGTGGCGCAGGCCGGCGGTGGTGCCCTGGCCGCGCAGTGCGGTCAGCAGCGCACGACCCGGGGCTGCTGCCCGTCGCGCCAGGTCCCCGGCCTGGTCGGCGGCCCGACGGGAGGCACTCACGGCCAGGTCACGCACCCGCCCCGCGGCCGAGGCCACCGCAGCCAGCGTGTCCTGGTTCGGGGCGTCCGGGTTCGGGGCGGGCGGCTGGGGCAACCCGGGGTCGGGCCCCGCGGGCACCGGCGGCGGGCTGGTCATTCCGACGTCCCCGCGGGGGTGGGGTCAGCCGGTGGCGTGGGCTCGGCCGCGGGGGCGGCGTCGCTCGCGGGGGCGGGTTCCTTCGTGGCCGGTTTCGGCGGCGGGGGCAGTTCACCGGTGCCCGGTCGGGGCTTGATGTACTGCGAGCGGTCGACGTCCTTCAGGTCACCGAACTTGGCCCGGGTGGCGTAGACGTCGACGTAGTCCTGCCCGGTGAGCTGCTGCACCGCAGCCATCACCTCGTCGGTGACATAGCGCAGCACTTTCATCTCCCCCGCCCGGTCGGCCAGGTGGGAGAAGTCCATCGGTTCACCGATGATGATGCCCGGGTGCTTCATCACGGGGATGCCGAACAGGCCCTTCTGGAACTGGGTGCCCACGAACCCCACGGGGATGATCGGCACGCCGGCCTCCAGGGCCATCTTGGCGACACCGGTCTTGGGTTTGTACATCCGCCCGTCCGGTGACCGGGTGCCCTCGGGGAAGATGCCGACCATGCCGCCGTCCTGGAGCACCTGCATCACCGGGCTGAGGCCGGCGGCGCTGGCCTTGCCGCCCGAACGGTCCAGGGGCACCTGCCCGACCGCGGTGAGGAACCAGCCCACGATGCGCCCACCGAGGCTCTTCTGCTGGAAGATCTCGGCCTTCACCGGGAAGGTCATCCGACGCTTGATCATGGCCGGGAGCAGGAACGTCTCACCATAGGACAGGTGGTTCGCGGCGGTGATCACCGCACCTTCCTCGGGGATGTTGTCCGCACCCCGCATCCACGGACGAAACACCAGTCGGCAGACCGGGGTGAAAAGTCCGTACTTGAACAGGTTGTAGGCGAGCATGGCCATCACGATATGGCATTGGATGCGGCTGGACGGCGGGGACGTGCCCGGGGGCGCCTAGGCTGGTGCAATGACGCCCCATGACCCGGCCGAGGTTGACCGTCGGTTCCGGGAGATGATCCGCACCGAGTTCGCCGAAGAGGTCGACACGGTCGACCCCACGCCAACGGCACCGCCGCCACCCGACGTGGACGACGACGACCCGGACCCGTTCTTCGACGAGTCCTACCGTGAGGTGGACGAGGAGCCGCACACCTGGTCGCACCTGTCGCTGCTCGGCTTCGTCCTGTTCGGCGGGGGCCTGGCGGGGATGTTCGCGATGCTGTTCGGGATCCGGCTCGGGGCGCCCTGGGCGCAGGTGGCACTGGCGGCCACCATCGCCGGGCTGGTGGTGCTGATGGCGCAGGCGCTGCGCACGCCGGCCTCCGAGGACGACGACAACGGCGCCCGGCTCTAGTCCCGCGCCGCCTCGCGCCCCAGTCGCAGCGTCCGTCGACGGCGTCGGCGTCGCAGGCGGGGCCAGAACGCCCGACCCGGGCCGGGTGGTTCGGCCAGGGAGTGGCGGGCCAGGTCGGCGGCCCCCACCATGCCGGCGTCGTGGCGCAGGCCGGCCAGCACGATCGTGGCCGGCGGGCGGAACCCCCGCCCGGCCAACTGGGTCCCGAAGGTGTGCACGGCCGGCGCGAGGACGAGGTCACCCGCGCCGCTGACTCCCCCACCGATCACGAAGGTGTCGGGGTCCACCGCGGCCGCGACATTGGCCAGTCCCCGGCCCAGCCAGGTGCCCATCTGCGCCAGCAGTTCGACGGCGACCTGGTTGCCGGCCAGGGCGGCGTCGGTGATGCCGGGCCCGGTGAGTTGCGCCGGGTCACGGTCTTTGACGTGGTCGAGCAGTGTTTCGGCGCGGGGGCCACCGGCCTCCAGGATGGCGCGGGCTTCCCGCAACAGGCTGTTGCCCGAGGAGTACTGCTCCCAGCAGCCCCGGTTCCCGCAGGGGCACCGGTGGCCGTCTGGCACCACGGTCATGTGCCCGAACTCGCCGGCCATCCCGTAGCGGCCGCGAAACAGGCTGCCGTTGACCACCATCGCCCCGCCGATCCCGGTGCCCAGCGTGATCATGACCATCACCCGCGAATCGCAGCCGGCCCCGAAACGGTACTCGGCCCAGGCCGCGGCATTCGCGTCGTTGTCGACCAGCACCGGCACCGGCAGGCGGGCCTGCAGCCGCTGCTGCAGGGGCTCGTTGCGCCAGGCCAGGTGCGGTGAGAACCGGACGAGGGAGTGTTCGGCATCGATCCACCCCGCCGCCCCCACACCGACGGCGGTGATGGGCAGGTCGGTGCCCAGGTCGGCGACCACGGCGCAGATGGTGTCCTCGACCTGTTGCGGGTCGGTGGACGGCGTGGCCACCGTGGTCTTGGACAGGATCCGCCCCTGGGGGTCGACCACACCGGCGGACAGCTTGGTCCCCCCGATGTCAATCCCGATACTGAGCACCCGCCGAGTCTAGTGACCCTGCCCCGGCGACAAGCAGCGCACCCCCGGCCGGGCCCGTTGCAAGAAACAAGTAGCCAGCAGCACGAAATCGGCGTTTTGCCACCAGTGGAGGCCGCTGGCTACTTGTTTGTCGGGGTAGCGCACGCAGCAGCGCACCCCCGGCCGGGGCCGGGGGTGCGCTGTGAGTGTGGTGGTCAGCCGACGCGGCGGATCGAGTGGATCGGCATCCAGGAGTTCTGCAGCGAGATCATCCGGACGCCTGCCCGGGGGTTGGCGGCGTCGACGATCATGCCGTTGCCGACGTAGATGCCGACGTGGCTGGCACCGGAGTAGAACACCACGATGTCACCGGGCTGGATCTGGGACAGTGACACCTTCACACCTGCGGAGGCCTGGCCCTGGGAGGTGCGCGGCAGGGAGACCCCGGCCTGGCGCCACGCGGCCGAGGTCAGCCCGGAGCAGTCGAACGCATTGGGGCCGGTGGCGCCCATCACGTAGCGCTTGCCGACCTGCGCCTTGGCGTAGGCCACCGCGGCCGCAGCGCCACCGCTGACCGAGGGGGCCTTCGTCTCGGTGGGGGTCTTCGTCTCGGTGGGGGTCTGCTGGGTCTTCTTCTGGGTCGAGGTGCTGGTGCTGGTGGTGTTGCCGGTGTTCGCCGTGGTGTCCTGGTCGGCCAGGGCCAGCTGGCGGGCGGCCTCCTGGCGGCGCAGTTCCTCGAGGCGGGCGGCCTCTTCAGCGGTCAGCTTCTCGAGCAGCTTCTCGGCCTCGTCCAGCTTGGCGTGGTACTCCTTCGACAGCTCACCCTGCTTGTCCTTGGCAGCCTGGATGGACGCCTGGGTCTCGCTGAGGGTGGTCTCCTGCTGGGTCAGGTTGGCCTGCTCGGCCTGGAAGTCCTGCAGCTTGCCGTTGGTGCGGGCGGTGAGGCTCTGCACGGTCGACAGCTGGTTCAGCAGCGACTCGTCGTCGGGGCTGGCCAGCAGCTTCGCGGTCAGGTTCAGCCCGGAGTTCTGGTACTGGGTGAGGGCCAGGCTGCTCATGGACTTCTTCATGGTGTCGACCTTGGCGCGCTGCGCGGCAATGTCGACCTCGAGGGTCTTCACCTTCGCGTTGGCCTGGTCGAGCTGCTCGGTGAGCCGGGCGTACTCCAGGTCGATCTGGGTGCTCTGCTCCTCCAGCGCCTGGACCTTCTTCTGGGTCTCCTTGACGGCATCAGGATCGGCGCTGGCCAGCGCCGGGGAGCTCAGTGCGAGCCCGGCAGCCATGCCGAATCCGAGCAGGGTGCCCACGCCGGCCTTCAGCAGGGTTCGCACTCGCGTCACAGGGTTTCCTTCGTTCGAGGGTCGGATCCGGAGGCCGAATCCAATGACTGAGAAAATCCTAAGACACTCTTAGCGAGATTCAAAGCCGGACCCCGAATCTGGACACCCTCCCCCAGCGCCCCGCGGCCGGGTCCGTCGGCCGGCCCGTCACTGGGCGCGCGGCAGGTGCGCGGAGCCCCGTCCGCGGCCAGACCCGACCGTGACGACCACCTGCGGCGGGTCGTCGGGGGCGAGCATCCCCAGGGCATCGAACAGTTCCATGGCGCGGCGTTCGGCCAGGGTCAGGGGGTCAGCGCCCAGGGGGTCAGGGGCTACCACGGACGGGGTGGGCGCGGCCGGGGCGCTCACCGGCAGCAGGGCTGCCACCAGGCAGTCTTCCGGGGAGTGGCCGGCCTCGGCGCAACCGGGGCATTCGATCCTCAAGGTCTCCATGCGGTTCAGGGTGCCAACCGGGTCGGACATTTCCTGCAGGGCCCCGCGACCAGCAGCTGAGTGACAAAGATGTCAGTACCCCCACCTAGCGTGACCGACATGCCCAGCACAACACTTGCCCACCCACGACACCCGGCCGCCTACCGCGCCGTGCAGCCCTCCCTCGAAGACCTCGGTACCCCGTTGCCCGACGTGACCTTCGTGGTGGTCGACCTCGAGACGACCGGCGGCTCGGCCGACGACACGATCACCGAGATCGGTGCGGTCAAGGTGCGCGGCGGGCAGGTGCTCGGTGAGTTCCAGACCCTGGTCAACCCCGGTACCCCGATCCCCGCGCTGATCGCGGTGCTGACCGGCATCACCAACCAGATGGTCGCCACCGCACCCCGGTTGGGTGCGGTGCTGCCGTCCTTCCTGGAGTTCGCGGCCGGCAGTGTGCTGGTCGCCCACAATGCGGGCTTCGACACCGGGTTCCTGAAGCGGGCCTGCCAGCAGCAGGACCGGGAGTGGCCCGGCTTCCCGGTGGTCGACACGGTGGCCCTGGCCCGCCAGGTGCTGCTGCGCGACGAGGTGCCCAACGTGAAACTGGCGACCCTGGCCCGCTACTTCCGCGCCGGGACGACCCCCGACCACCGCGCCCTGAGCGACGCCCGGGCCACCGTCGACGTCTTGCACGGCCTGCTCGAACGGGTCGGCAACCTGGGTGTGGCCACGCTGGAAGACCTCAACGACCTCACCCACCGGGTCTCCCCGCAGCGGCGGGCCAAGCGGGTGTGGGCCGACCAGGTGCCCGAGAAGCCGGGCATCTACTGGTTCCACGCCGACCTGCCCGACCCGGACGACCCGTCGACGACCCGGCGTGAGGTGCTCTACGTCGGCAAGTCGGTGAACCTGCGCCGGCGGGTGCGCACCTACTTCACCGCCACCGAGAAACGCGCCCGGATGGAGGAGATGGTGCGGGTGGCCACCGGTGTCGACCATTTGGTGTGTGCGACCCCGTTGGAGGCCGAGGTGCGCGAACTGCGCATGATCGCCGCGCACTCGCCGCGCTACAATCGCCGCTCCCGCCGGCAGGACAAGGTGGCCTGGGTGAAGCTCACCCGCGAGGCCTTCCCGCGGCTGTCCATCACCGGCCGGGTGCTCGAGGACGGCGCCGACTACTGGGGCCCGTTCACCGGTCGCAAGCAGGCCGAAGAGGGGGTGTTGGCGCTGCACGACGGGTTCCCGATCCGTCAGTGCACCCGCAAGCTGTCGGCCCGCACCCCGAGTGCGGCCTGCGCCCAGGCCGAGATGGGTCGCTGCCCGGCTCCCTGCGAGCTGGGTGCCGGCGCCGAGCAGTACTCCGAGGTGGTCGAGCGGTTGCGCCGGGCCCTGCGCCAGGACGTCAGGCCGGTCGTCACCGCCATCGGGCAGCGGCTCGACCGGCTGGCCCAGCAGCACCGCTTCGAGGAGGCCGGGGAGCTCACCGGCCGACTGCACACCTTCCTCGCCACGACGCGGCGCTGGCACCGGCTCGCCTCGATCGCGCGCTGTGAACAGATCGTGGCGGCCCGCCACGACGGCCTGGGGTGGGAGATCCATGTGATCCGGCGGGGTCGGCTCGCCGGGGCGGCCTTCAGCCCGCCCGGCAGCAACCCGCGCACCGTGGCCGAGCAAGCCGTCCTGACCGCCGCGTCAGCCCCCGCAGCGCCGGCGGGGCTGCCGGCAGCCTCGGTGGAGGAGGCCGAGCGGATCGCCGCCTGGTTGGAGTCCGACGGGGTGCGGATCATCGAGATCGACGGCGACTGGGCCTGGCCGATCCGGGTGGGGCTGCCGGCGATCGACATCGCCCGCCTGGCCGATGTGAACCTGGAGGTCGATGCCTAGACTGTCGCCATGATCAACGCCATCGTCTTCGTGCACGCCGACGTCTCGTCCATCCCCGAAGTGGCCGAGGCGATCGCCGCGATCCCCGGGGTGACCGAGGTGTACTCGGTGACCGGCCAGATCGACCTGATCGCGCTGGTGCGGGTCAAGCAGGTCGATGAGGTGGCCGCCGTGGTTGCCGACCAGCTCAACAAGGTGCCCGGGGTGCTCGAGACCGAGACCCACATCGCCTTCCGGACCTTCAGCCGCCACGACCTCGAGGCCGCGTTCTCCCTGTGAGTCAGCACCCTGTGATCGGCAGCACCCTGTGATCTCGGCACCCCCGTGATCCCGGCACCCCTGTGATCTCGGCACCCCTGTGATCTCGGCACCCTGTGATCGCGGCACCCTGTGATCACCACGGTGAACGACAGCACCCAGCCGGACCGCCCGCCGGTGGCAGGCGTGGTGCGACTGGGTGCTGTGGAAGGTGTCGGGCTGCCCGGTGTGCCCGGGCAGGGGCTCAGACGAGTTCGACCGACTCGATGACCACCGGCTCGACCGGGCGGTCACGGCGGTCGGTCTTCACCGCGGCGATGGTGTCGACGACCTGCTGCGAAGCGGCGTCGGTGACCTCACCGAAGATGGTGTGGCGGTTGTCCAGGTGCGGGGTCGGGCCCACGGTGATGAAGAACTGCGAGCCGTTGGTGCCCGGGCCGGCGTTGGCCATCGCCAGCAGGTAGGGCTTGTCGAACTTCTTCTCGGGGTGGAACTCGTCGGCGAACTGGTAGCCGGGGCCACCGATGCCGATGCCCTGGGGGCAGCCGCCCTGGATCATGAAACCGTCGATCACGCGGTGGAAGATCAGGCCGTCGTAGAACTTGCCAGTGGTCTGCTCACCGGACTCGACGTCGGTGTACTCCTTGGTGCCACCGGCCAGTCCGACGAAGTTGTCGACCGTCTGGGGCGCGTGCTCCGGGAACAGGTCGATGGCGATGTCGCCGTGGTTGGTGTGCAGGATGACCTTGTCAGTCACGTGGGAACCTCTCGATGGGAACTGTTTTCCCGACCAAGTCTAGGACCCCACTCGTGAGCGCTACCACCTGTGGCGGTGTGGTGCGGCCTTGTACGGTGGAAGCACGCTCGACCACGAGCCTGCTCGACCACGAGCCCAAAACACTCCACGGAGGAAACGTGTCCCGCAAGAACAAGCACTTGCAGAAGGCCGCCGCGCAGTCGCAGTCGGCCGCCGACAAGGGAGCCGCAGCCATCGACCATGCTGCCGCCGCCCTGAACCAGGCCCTGGCCGCGCTGGGTGACTACGTCACCGCTGCGCAGGAGAAGGCCGGCCCCGCCGCGAAGAACGCGATCGGCAAGACCATCGAGGCCGCCGAGAGCGCCCGCGAGAAGGTCGAGCCGAAGCTGACCGAGGCGGTCTCCGCCGTCCAGCCGAAGCTGAGTGGCGCCTACGCCGCCGTCTCGCCCGGCATCGACCAGGCCCGCCACAAGGTTCAGGACGACCTGCTGCCGAAGCTGACCGAACTGCTGCACGAGGCTGAGCAGCACCCCGCCGTCGCCGAGGCCCAGAAGCGCGGCAACGCCGCCATCAAGTCCCTCAAGGGTGAACTGGTGGTCCCCGAACCGGCGCCGGTCGCCAAGAAGAAGAGCCGCGCCAAGTCGTTTGCCAAGATCGTGGCTGCCGGCGCGCTGCTCGCCGGTGCTGCCGTGGCCGTGCGCCAGTTCCTGCTGTCGAAGGACGACGGCTGGACCGCCCACGAGCCGAGCCCGGCCTACACCCCGCCGACCCGCCCCGAGGACGAGGTGGTCTTCACCACCAGCACCCCCGAGGCCGCTGCGGCTGACGCCGAGGCCGTCACCGAAGAGGTGCCGGTGACCGACGAGCACGGCCACCATGTCAAGCATGACCCGGACGTCACCACCGAGGGTGATCCGATCAGCGACATGGAGGAGGAGGGCGGCCTTGTCGCCGGGGCCGACGAGCACGACAACGGCACCCGCGACGAGCAGGCGGCCACCGCTGCCAGCCCCTACGGTGAGGGTGCCTACGTGGGCACCGAGCCGCCGGAGGGCTACATCATCAAGGGCAACGAGCGCTCGAAGAAGTACCACGTGCCCGAGTCGGGTGGCTACGAGCGCACCATCGCCGACGTGTGGTTCAACTCCGAGGACGCGGCCCAGGCGGCCGGGTTCTCCAAGGCACAGCGCTGAGCCGGCCTGACCGGCGCTGGCTGATGTGACCAGCACGGGGCCTGCGCCCCAGCACGCGGGGTCCGGACATTCGTCCGGGCCCCGCGTTTGCGTCCGGCGGCAGGCCGCAGCCGGTGGGGGTCCCGCGGGCGCGTGATCCCGGAGGGCCGTTCCTGAAGATTGGCGGCCCCGTCACACAAACACTGTTCCGGGATGGGCATTGACAGGTGAAAGCACCCGTCACCCAGGAGCCCCCCATGTGCCACTCCCCCGCCGGACCATCTCGCCACACCGCCCCGACCCGCACCACCGCCCGCACGCCGGCGCGTACCCTCACCCCGGGTGCCACCCCCACCGACCCACCGCAGGGGGTACCCGGCTGGGCGTTCCGGGCCCAGGTCCTGCATGTCGCCGAGGCCACCGGCTTGCCGTGGCGGGTGGTGACCCAGCAGGCCGGCCTCGATGCTGCTGCTGCCGCCCGGCTGCTGCGCTGCCGCCCACGCCGCGGGCGGGTGCCGTTGGCCGAGGCCACAGCCGTGTTCGGGCTGGACGCGGCGCGCCTGCGACACCGGGCCGAACTGTCGGTCGATGCCCACCACACGAGGGTGATGGTCCAGGCCCTTCGCCAGGCCGGTTTCCCGCTGGGTGATGTGGCCGGGTTCCTGCGCCTGTCCCGTCCGCAGACCAGGGCACTGTTCGATGCGCGCACCCGGCGCTGCTCACAGCGCACCGAGTGGTTGGCCCAGGCGGCGTTGCAGGCGCTCGGGGTACCCTGCCCGTTGTCGCAGCCGACCTGGGACCAGCCGCGCCTGACGGCTGCCCGACCCCGCGTTGCCTAGGCTGGCGGCGTGGAGACCACGGACTGGCACCTGCTGCTGTGGCCGGGCCTGGGCACCGGGCTGCTCGGTGCCGTGCTCGCCCTGCTGGTGGCCCGGTTCGTCGTGCCGCGCCTGCCCGAGCCCGAGCTCGAGGACGACTACGCCAAGCCGCTCTACCGTGACCTGCTGCACCCCCGCGCCATCGTCGGCAGCATCGTGCTCGGGTTCTGCGCCGCCCTGGTCGCCCCACAGGCAGGCTCGATGATGTGGGCGGCCGTGGCGCTGGCCGCGGCCGGGGCCGCGCTGGTGGTGGTCGATGCCCACACGACCTACCTGCCGGCCCGGCTGCACTGGCTCACGGTGGCCCTGGTCATGCTCGGGGGCCTGCTGGGCGTGACCCTGGGTGAGCCGCCGGGACGCTGGCTGGTCTTCGCGCTGGGAGCACTGTTCGGCGCGGTCGCCGGGTACGCGCTGTTCTGGGTGGTGTGGCGCTTCGGTGACGGCTTCGGTTACGGCGATGTCCGGCTGGCGGGACTGGTCGGCGGTTTCGCCGGCGCCATGGGCATCCAGCCGTGGTGGCAGTCGCTGCTGGCCTCCGCGGTGATCGGGGCGGTGCTGGGCATCGGGGTGGCCCTGTGGCGGCGACGCCGACCCTCACCGCTGGGCTCGGCCTTCCCCTACGGCCCGGCGCTGTGGGCCGGGCCCTTCGTGGCGCTGTGGATCGGGCTGGTGCCTTGACCCGGGCGCCGGTGCCTGCCCCACCTGCCGGCGGGGCCGGTCTTCAGTTGGCGGCGGCCAGGGACTGGCTGAGCGGCGCCCAGGATTCCAGCAGCCGCTGCGCAGCCCCCGAGTCGATCGCCTCGGCCGCGCGGCCCAGGGATGCCCGCAGTTGGTCGTCGAAGCCCCCGGACAGGTCGGGGTGGTCGTAGGCGACCAGGGCGGCAGCGGCATTCAGCACGACGATGTCGCGCACCGGCCCGGTCTGCCCGGCGAACACGTCACGCACCACCTGGGCGTTGTGCTCGGGCGGGCCACCGACCAGGTCGTCGGGCTGGGCGGCCTGCAGGCCCAGGGTGCTCGGGTCCAGGGTGGTCTCCACCACGGTCCCCTGGTCGAACAGCCACACCGAGGAGGTGGTCGTGGTGGTCAACTCGTCCAGACCGTCACCGCCGTGGAAGACCAGGCCGCGCGAGTCGCGGCGCGCCAGCACACCGGCCATGAGCGCTGCCATCCGCTCGTCGGCGACACCGATGGCCTGCGCCCGGGGCCTGGCGGGGTTGGACAGCGGGCCGAGGAAGTTGAAGGTGGTCTGCACGCCCAGTTCCTTGCGTGCGCTGGCGGCGTGGCGCAGCGACGAGTGGAACCGCGGCGCGAACAGGAAGGTCATGCCCACGGTGTCGAGGATCTCGGCGTGCTTCTCGTGGGGCACCTCCAGCGCCACCCCGAGTGCCTCCAGGCAGTCGGCGGTGCCGCACATGGAACTGGCGGCCCGGTTGCCGTGCTTGACGACCTTGGCGCCGGCGGCTGCCGCCACCATGGAGGCCATCGTCGACACGTTGACGGTGTTGGCCCGGTCGCCGCCGGAACCGACCACGTCCACGGCTTCCCGGTCGAGGTCCAGTTGCACGGCGCGCCCGAGCATGGCGTCGGCCATGCCGCCGATCTCGTCGATGGTTTCACCCTTGGCCCGCAGGGCCACGGCCAGGCCGGCGATCTGCACCGGGGTGACATCACCGGCGAGGACCTGGTCCATCGCCCAGCGGGCGGTGTCGTGGTCGAGGTCGCGGCCCTGGATCAGGCCGGTGACCAGGTCGGGCCAGGTGCTGGCCTTCAGCAGTCCGGGGTCGCCCTCAAGCATGGGTCACCGGGGCGTCGAAGGTCGCCACCTCGTCGGTGTCCCGGTCACGGTGCTTGCGCATCATCTCGGCGAAGATGCCGGGCAGGGTCAGCGGGTCGACGGGCAGGCCGGTGACGGCCTCGGCGCGCGACCAGGCCGCCAGCCAGGCGTCGTCCTGCCGGGCCACCAGCAGCAGCACCGGCGGGCAGTCGGCGATCTCGTCGTGCAGCTGGTAGCTCAGCCCCATGCCGCCGGTGGGCACGGCCTCACCGTCGAGGACCAGCGCGTCGAAGTTTTCGTTGTCGAGGGTGTGGATCACGGCCTGGCCGGTGGCCACGTCGACCGTCTCGATCGGCGGCAGGTCGGCAGCCACCACCCGGCCGAGCGCGGTCCGGATCGCCTGGCGGGTGTTGCGATCATCGGAGTAGACCATGACCTTCAGCGGCTGCTCAGCGCTCATCAGTGGTGCCCTTCACGTGGTTGTCCTGCTGTTGCCTCATTGTCCTGCGGGGCCTCGTCGTCCGGCTCGTGGGTTGCGACCTCGGCTGGTGCGACCTCGCGTGCTGCGACAACGGCGTCCTGCTGCCCCACTGTAGCGGTGGCTCCACCGGTTTCGTATCCGGAGGCGGCCTGCCAGACCTGCCGCAGTCGCTGGGCCTCCAGTTCCTCCTCCCGGTCGAGCGCGCGGTCTATTCGCCGGGCCTCCTTCTGGGAGTCCTTGAACCAGTTGATGCCCAGTGCGGTGAGCACGGTGAGCATGGTCAGGTCGCCGGTGGCCCACAGGATGCCGCCGGCCCACATCTGGTCGCGCATCGGGCTGATGCCCCAGTCCCGGTTGAAGGCCAGGTACCAGTCCTCGGCGATGAGCCGGGTGGCGCCCATGATGGTCACCCCGATGAAGGCGTGGCCGGGCATCGCCAGCAGAACGAGGAAGAACCGCAGCGGGTAGGGCAGCTTGTTCGGCAGCGGGTCGACACCCATGATCGGCACGAAGAAGGTGACCCCGGCGTAGACCATCCAGACGTGCAGCAGGTCGTGCATCCAGTCGTTGCGCATCGTCATGGCGTACAGGTCGGTCATGTACAGCAGGAACGGGTAGCCGATCATCACCAGGGTGGTCAGCGGCGGGAACAACAGCACCCGGGCCACCCACGAGTGCAGTACCGCGAGCAACCAGCCCCGCGGACGACGCGGCAGGGCGCGCAGGGCCAGGGTCACCGGCGCCGACTGGGCGATGTGCACCCCGACCACCATGGTCAGGATCATGTGCTGGACCATGTGCACCCAGAACAGGACGTTGTCGTAGACCCCCAGGAAGCTGAAGGCGGCCACCGCGATCCAGGTCATGCCCATCAGCCAGGACAGTGTGCGGTAGACCGGCCACTTGTCGCCGCGCCGCCGCAGCCGGGCGACCCCCCACAGGTAGAGCCCGACCGACACCAGGATCGGGACCAGCGCCCACAGGTTGACCTCCCAGGCGGTCAGGTAACGCCACCCCACGAGCGGTTCGACGGCGTCCTCGGAGCGGGCATGCAGGGGCAGCAACAGCATGTGGGGAATTATGGCACCCGCCCAACTGGGGCCCTTCCCCGGTGGCGTAGCGTCGTCGTCGGCAAGTTTCGTAGCCACAACGTGGTCACAAACTGCGTCCTGACATGACCGGACGCAGTTTTGTGGGCATAATCAGCCGCGTGGCTACTCAACAGACGACTCGCACCATCGCGGTGCCCAGTGGTGCGCTGCATCCCATTGCCCCTGCGCGCCTGAACAAGCCCGTCGGACGACCGGACATGGTCCCGGTGGGCACGTGGGTATGGCTTGCCTCCGAACTCATGTTCTTCGCAGCACTGTTCGCTGCGTTCTTCATGATCCGGGAGAACACCTACGCCCTGGCCGAAGCCGCCGGCACCACACCGTTGTGGGTCAGCGAGAAGTCACACCTGGCGATCACCTTCGCCGCGGTGAACACCGGCATCCTGGTGCTCAGCTCGATCACCTGTCAGTTCGGTGTCCACGCCGCCGAGCACTCCCACGTGAAGCGGCGCGGCAGCCTCGCCAACATCGCCAAGTGGGGCATGCGCGAGTGGTACATCCTCAGCTTCGTGCTGGGCTCGATCTTCATCGCCGGCCAGGTCTACGAGTACGCCACCCTGGTCAGCGAGGGCTTCACCCCCTCGTCCAACGTCTACTGGTCGCTGTTCTTCCTGGCCACCGGTTTCCACGGCCTGCACGTGCTGGGCGGGCTGATCGCCTTCCTGTTCGCCCTCGGCCGCACCTACCTCGCGAAGACCTTCACCCACGAGCAGACCGTCACCGCGATGGTTGTCTCGTACTACTGGCACTTCGTCGACGTGGTGTGGATCATCCTGTTCGCGGCCATCTACATCCTGCCCTGACCCGAAAGGAAGAACGCATGCGATTCCTCTCCAAGCGGCGCCGCCACCCTGCCGCCAAGCCACTGGCGCTGGTGCTGGCCCTGTTCGTGATGGGCGCCCTGTACGCCGTCCTGCTGCCGACGACGCAGTCGAACGCGGACGATTCCACCGCCCAGTCCCAGATCGCGCAGGGCAACGACCTGTTCGAGCTGAACTGCTCGTCCTGCCACGGCCTCAATGGCGAGGGCACCGTCGAGGCCCCCAGCCTGATCGGCGTGGGCGCGGCCTCGGTGGACTTCCAGATGGAAACCGGGCGCATGCCGATGGCACGCCCCGAGGCCCAGGCCCCACCCAAGAAGACCCTGTACACCGCTGAGGAGATCGCCGCGATCGCCGCCTACGTGGCCAGCCTGGCCCCCGGCCCGGCGATCCCCGAGGAGGACCAGTACAGCAACACCGGCCTGACCGCCGCCGAGCTGGCCCGCGGTGGCGAACTGTTCCGGACGAACTGCTCGGCCTGCCACAACTTCGAGGGACGCGGTGGCGCCCTGCCCGACGGCCGCTACGCCCCCGCCCTGACCAACACCTCGGACAAGCACATCTACGAGGCGATCCGCACCGGCCCGCAGCAGATGCCGGTCTTCTCCAGCAGCGTGCTGACCGATGAGGACATCACCCAGATCGTGGGCTACCTGAACAGCCTGCACGCCTCCCCCAACGGCGGTTTCGACCTGGGCGGTCTCGGCCCGGTCGGTGAAGGCCTGTGGGGCTGGGTGCTCGGTCTGGGTTCACTCATGTTGATCGCCGTTTGGCTTGCCAAGAAGGGAGCTCGTGCACGATGAGCGACAATTCCACCTTGCCGCTCAGCTCGAGTGTGCACCAGGGCCCGCTGGCCCCTGAGGATTACCCCGGCTCCGAGGTCGACGTCCTGCCCCCGGTGGACAACCCCGGGGTGGAGGAGCACGTCCCCCGCTACACCGACGCGGACCCCGCCGCCGGTGACCGTGCCTACCGCCAGGTGCTGTTCATGCTCGGCCTGGTGCCGGTGCTGGCCATCGCCTTCGTGGTGATCTACTTCGCGGTCGACAAGGAGACCACCTTCTCGTTCGGCCCGCTGCACACCTGGGCCCAGCACCTGGGCCTGGGCATCACCGGCGGCCTGGCCGTGCTGCTGATCGGCCTGGCCTGCATCCACTGGGCCAAGCAGCTGATGAACGACGCCGAGGTGGTCGAGGAGCGCCACCCCTCCGCCTCCAGCGACGAGGACAAGGCGATCGTCGCCCAGCAGTTTGCCGATGGTGTCGAGGATTCGGCCATCGGTCGCCGCAAGCTCATCGGTGGCGCCCTGGCCGGGGCCATCGGCATGGTCCTGGTGCCTGCCGTGGTCGTGCTCGCCGACATGGGCCCCCACCCGGGCCGCGGGCTGCGCCGCGCCACCATCGAGACCACCCTGTGGGCCGAGGGCGTCCGGCTGGTCAACGACGTCAACCGTGAGCCGCTGCGCCCCGAGGGCATTGAGATCGGCCAGTTGATCAACGGCCAGCCCGAGAACCTCTTCGACCTGCACGGCACCCCGTTCCAGCAGGCCAAGGCCAAGTCGTCCATCGTCGTGGTGCGCATGGAGCCCGACCGCATCAAGATCCCCGAGTCGCGCAAGGACTGGCACGTCGGCGGAATCCTGTGCTACTCGAAGATCTGCACCCACGTCGGCTGCCCGATCGGCCTGTGGGAACGCACCACCCACCACCTGCTGTGCCCCTGCCACCAGTCGACCTTCGACCTGGGCAACTCGGGCGTCGTGGTCTTCGGCCCCGCCGCCCGGTCGCTGCCGCAGCTGCCCATCAAGGTGGACGCCGAGGGCTACCTGGTCGCCCAGGGCGACTTCACGGTGCCGGTCGGCCCGAGCTACTTCGAGCGTGATTCCCGAAACGACTACAAGGACGGTGACAACTGATGGCCAAGCCAACATCAGTCTCTGACACCCCGTCGGACTCGATCACGCCGGGCAAGCCCGCCGAGAAGAAGGGCATGCCGAAGGCCGCCGCCGGAACCCTGAATTGGGCCGACGAGCGCCTCGGCCTGGCGGGCATCGGCCGGGCCGGCCTGCGCAAGGTCTTCCCCGACCACTGGTCGTTCCTGCTGGGCGAGGTGGCGCTGTACTCGTTCATCGTCCTGCTGCTGACCGGCATCTTCCTGACCATCTGGTTCAAGCCTTCGATGGCCGAAATCGAATACCAGGGCTCCTACCAGCTCATGCAGGGCCTGCAGATGTCGGAGGCCTTCGCCTCCACCCTGGACCTGTCCTTCGACATCCGCGGTGGCCTGCTGGTGCGTCAGATCCACCACTGGGGCGCCATCCTGTTCATGGCCTCGATCACCGCGCACATGCTGCGTGTGTTCTTCACCGGCGCGTTCCGCAAGCCCCGTGAGATCAACTGGCTGATCGGTGTCGGCCTGTTCGCACTGGGCACCATCGAGGGCTTCGCCGGCTACTCACTGCCCGACGACCTGCTCTCGGGCACCGGCCTGCGGTTCGTGGACGGCCTGATCCGTTCCATCCCGCTGATCGGCACCTGGGCGGAGTTCTTCGTCTTCGGCGGGGAGTTCCCCGGTGAGCTCATCGTGGCCCGCCTGTACATGGTCCACATCCTGCTGGTGCCGGCGATCCTGCTCGGCCTGGTCGCGGCCCACCTGGCGCTGGTCGTGTACCACAAGCACACCCAGTACCCCGGCCCCGGCCGCACCGAGAAGAACGTGGTCGGCTACCCGCTGTTCCCGATCTACATGGCCAAGGCCGGCGGGTTCTTCTTCGTCGTGTTCGGCGTGCTGGTGCTGATGGGTGGTCTCATGCAGATCAACCCGGTGTGGAAGTACGGGCCCTACAACCCGGCGCAGGTCACCGCAGGCTCCCAGCCCGACTGGTACATGGGCTGGCTCGAGGGTGCGATCCGCATCGTCCCGCCGATGGAGACCCACTTCTTCGGCACCACCTGGACGTGGTCGGTCTTCCTGCCCGGTGTGGGCCTGATGGGCCTGCTGTTCACCGGCCTGGCAGTGTGGCCGTTCATCGAACGCTGGATGACCGGTGACACCCGTGACCACCACATCCTGCAGCTGCCCCACCAGGCACCGACCCGCACCGCCTTCGGTGTGGCGGCGATGACCGCCTACGCGATGTTCTGGATCGGTGGGGGCAACGACATCATCGCCACCCAGTTCAGCCTGAGCCTCAACGCCATCACCTGGTTCCTGCGGATCGCGGTCTTCGTGGCCCCGGTGCTCGCCTTCATCATCACCAAGCGCATCTGCCTGTCGCTGCAGCGGCGCGACCGTGAGCGGGTATTGCACGGCGGCGAGACGGCGATCATCCACCGTGATGCTGAGGGCGGCTACTCCGAGCCCCACGAGCCGATCTCGCAGGACGAGGCCTGGACCCTCACCTCGCATGACGCGCTGCCCCCGCTGGAGGCCAACGAGGGCGTCACGGCGGCAGGTGTGCCGGACGGCACCAAGGTCTCGAAGTTCCGGGCCCGGATGTCGCGCTGGTTCCACGGCTACCAGATCCCCCAGCTCACCCGCGAAGAGATCGAGGCGGCCAAGCACCACCATGACGATGATCATGGGGACGACGACCACGCGCTGGGTGCCGACGAGCGCACGAAGGAGTTGGACTCGACCCACTGACCCGGCCCAGCCGGACTGGTCACACGAACGGGCGTTCCCTGCGGGGGCCGCCCGTTCGGCGTCCCCGGGGCCGCCCTGGGCGATCTGAGCGGCTCCCGGGTCAGGGTTGGCCGGCAGGCGGGTCGACCACCACTCCCCCGGCCGCCTCGAAGTCGGCAGCGAGCCTGGCCAGGTCGGCATGGTGGTCACGCATCCGAGTGCCCAGCCCGTTGGGTTTGATCCGGATGCCTTCTGCCGCCCACATCGCGCGGGCGGCGTCCAGCACGACCAGGTCACCGGCGGCGTTGGTCACCCGCCACCAGTTCGTCCGGTGCCCGTGGGTCGCCATGATGCGACCCACCCGGCGCGGGGAGGTACCGACGAGTGCCGCGAGGTCGCCGTAGCTGACCACTCGCCCGCTGGGGACCAGGTCGGCGGCCAGCAGGACCTGTTCGACGAGTCGGTCAGTCGCCGACGGCATCGCGCCCGCGCTGTACGATCTGCGGGTCTGCCTCGTAGACCACCGAGTTGTCGCGGCCCTCGTAGTCGAACTGGTTGAGGAAGAACCGCATCGCGTTGAGCCGGGCGCGCTTCTTGTCGTTGGACCGCACCGTCGTCCAGGGGGCGTGGTCGGTGTCGGTGCCGAGGATCATCGCCTCCTTGGCCTCGGTGTAGGCCTCCCACCGGTCCAGGGACTCCAGGTCCATCGGGGACAGCTTCCAGCGCCGCACCGGGTCGATCTGGCGGATCGCGAAGCGGGTGCGCTGCTCGCGCTGGGTCACCGAGAACCAGAACTTGGTCAGGTGGATGCCGGACTCGACCAGCATCCGCTCGAACTCGGGGGTCTGGCGCATGAACACGTCGTACTCGTCCTGGGTGCAGAAACCCATCACCCGTTCGACCCCGGCGCGGTTGTACCAGGACCGGTCGAACAGCACCATCTCACCGGCGGTGGGCAGGTGGCGGATGTAGCGCTGGAAGTACCACTGGCCGGCCTCTTCGTTGTTGGGCTTGGCCAGGGCCACGGTGCGCGCGGCCCGCGGGTTGAGGTGCTCGGTGAACCGCTTGATGGTGCCACCCTTGCCGGCGGCGTCACGGCCCTCGAAGACGATCAGGTGCTTCATGTCGTGGTCCTGGCTCCAGTACTGGAGCTTCAGCAGTTCCACCTGGAGCTTGTACTTCTCGTCCTCGTACTCGTCGCGGCTGAGCAGTTCCTCGTAGGGGTAGTCCTGGCGCCAGGTCTCGACTGCGCGCCCGTGCGGGTCGATGAGCGCCGGGTCGGGGCCTTCGGGGTCGCCGACGGTGTAGCCCTCGTGGACCAGCTGGTCGATGAACTCACGCAGGTTCACCCGGTCCTCGTGGAGCGTCTCGATCTTGTCGTCCAACTCGTTCAGGTCCACTGGTCGTCCTCTCCCGACGCGGCTGTGCTCACGCCCAACACTAGCCATCCGCACCGACGCGGAGAGGGCCTCCCGGGTGAACATTCGGTGCATCTGCGGTGCAGGTGAGACAATGCAGCACGTGAAGTTTCTAGGTGGCAACCCCGATTACGACCTGACCTACAACGACGTGTTCATGGCACCAAACCGTTCATCGGTGGGCTCGCGTGGCAATGTCGACCTGACCAGCACCGATGGCCTGGGCACACCGCTGCCGCTGGTGGTGGCCAACATGACCGCGATCTCGGGCCGAAGGATGGCCGAGACCATCGCGCGCCGCGGTGGCATCGCGATCCTGCCCCAGGACATCCCCACCGACTTCGTGGCCCGGGCGATCACCCGGGTCAAGGGAGCACACACCCAGTTCGACACCGCCATCACGCTGGCGCCGACGGCCACCATCGGTGAGGCGATGACCCTGCTGCACAAGCGGGCCCACGGGGTGGCCATCATCGTCGAGGACAGTGCCCCGATCGGGATGGTCTCGCCGGTCGAGTTCGAGAACGCCGACCGGTTCGCGCAGGTGCAGGACGTGATGACCAGCGACCTGACCCTGGTGTCCCCCGAGGCCACCCCGGAGGACGTGTTTACCACCCTCGCGGCCCAGCACCAGAAGGTCGCCCTGGCCGTCGACGAGAACGGCAAGCTGGTCGGCCTGATGACCTCGAAGGGCGCGCTGCGTTCGGCGCTGTACACGCCGGCGCTCGACCCGCAGGGCCGGCTGATGATCGGTACCGCGGTCGGCATCAACGGCGACGTCGCCGGCCGCGCCAGGGTGCTGCTGGAGGCCGGCTCCGACGTGCTGGTGATGGACACCGCCCACGGCCACCAGGAGAAGATGATCGAGGCCCTCGAGGCGGTGCGCGTGGTGCGCGACGAGTTCGAGGCCGGTACCGGACGCCGGATCCTGCTGGTGGCCGGCAACGTGGTCACCGCCGAGGGCACCCGTGACCTGGTCGAGGCCGGCGCCGACATCATCAAGGTGGGCGTCGGGCCGGGCGCCATGTGCACCACCCGCATGCAGACCGGGGTCGGACGCCCGCAGTTCAGCGCCGTGCTCGAATGCGCCGCTGCCGCCCGTGAGCTGGGTCGCTCGGTGTGGGCCGACGGTGGGGTCAAGCACCCCCGCGACGTCGCGCTGGCGCTGGCTGCCGGGGCCGGCAGCGTGATGATCGGGTCATGGTTCGCCGGCACCCATGAGTCGACCGGTGACCTGCAGGTCGACCACGAGGGCCGTTTCTACAAGGAGTCCTTCGGGATGGCCAGCGCCCGCGCGGTCCGTGCCCGCACGGCCAGCCAGACCCCCTTCGAGCGGGCCCGGGCGGCGCTGTTCGAGGAGGGCATCTCGAGCTCGAAGATGTACCTCGACCCGGCCCGCCCCGGGGTGGAGGACCTGGTCGACTTCATCACCTCGGGGGTGCGCTCCTCGTGCACCTACGCCGGAGCCGCCAACCTGACCGAGTTCGCCCAGCGCGCGCTGGTCGGTGTGCAGAGCTCGGCCGGCTACGAGGAGGGTCGGGCCGTCCCCGTCAGCTGGTGACCCCCGTCAGGCGACCCGGGTTCAGCCCGGACCCACGCCGGCCCCGGTTCCACCTGGGAACCGGGGCCGGAATGGTGTGGCGGGGTGTCTCAGTGGGCGTAGTCGCCGCGGTAGAACTCGAAGACCCAGCCGGACAGGGACCACAGGCCCATGCCGATGCCGGCCAGGGTCAGCCACCAGCCGAGCGGCGGGCCGAGCAGGATGACGGCGATGGTCAGCGCCACCCACAGCGGCCAGATGCTCTTCGGGGGGAAGAAGCCCATCTCGCCGGCACCCTGGTAGATCTCGCCGTCCACGTCGTCCGAGACGATCTGGCCAGTCCCCTTCGAGGCGATCGAGATGTAGGTGAACACGATCGCGCACATCACCCCGGACAGGGCCAGTGCGACGGTGCCGACCGGTTCGCGGGTCGTGAAGAAGTAGAGCGCGGTGACCCCGATGAAGTAGATCAGCAGGAACAGGAAGATCTTGGCAGAGGTCTTCATCGGGTGAGCTCCTTCGCGCGTTCCTCCTCGTACTGGGCGATGACGGCGTCATCGACCTCGTACTCGGCGTTGACCAGTTCCGGGTGCTTGGCGTCGAAGGCCGGGTAGGGCGAACGCACGCGCGGCAGCTTGGTGAAGTTGTGCCGCGGCGGCGGCGAGGAGGTCGCCCACTCCAGCGAACGTCCCCAGCCCCACGGGTCATCGACCCCGACCACGGGGCTCTTCCGGCTGATCCACACGTTCCAGAAAAACGGCAGGAAGCTGATGCCCAGCAGGAACGCCCCGAAGGTGGAGATCTGGTTCAGCAGGGTGAAGCCCTCCCAGGCGCCGTAGTCGGCGATGCGTCGCTGCATGCCCTCGACACCCAGCCAGTGCTGGACGAGGAAGGTCAGGTGGAAGCCGAAGAACAGGGTGAAGAAGTGGATCTTGCCCCAGGTCTCGTTCAGCATCCGCCCGGTGATCTTGGGCCACCAGAAGTAGAGGCCGGCGAACATGGCGAACACGACGGTGCCGAAGACCACGTAGTGGAAGTGCGCCACCACGAAGTAGGTGTCGGAGACGTTGAAGTCCAGCGGCGGCGAGGCGAGGATGACGCCGGTCAGGCCACCGAACAGGAAGGTGACCAGGAAGCCGATCGCCCACAGCATGGGTGTGTCGAGACTGATCGAGCCACCCCACATCGTGCCGATCCAGTTGAAGTACTTCACACCCGTCGGCACCGCGATCAGGAAGGTCATGAACGAGAAGAACGGCAGCGAGACCGCGCCGGTCACGAACATGTGGTGTGCCCAGACCGACACCGACAGGGCGCCGATGGCCAGGGTGGCCATGACCAGGCCGACGTAGCCGAAGACCGGCTTGCGGCTGAACACGGCGATCACCTCGGTGATGATGCCGAAGAACGGCAGGGCGATGATGTAGACCTCGGGGTGGCCGAAGAACCAGAACAGGTGCTGCCACAGGATCGGCCCGCCGTGGGCGGCGTCGAAGATGTGGGTACCGAGCACGCGGTCGGCCTCGAGCAGCAGCAGGCCCGCCGAGAGCACGGGGAAGACCAGCAGCACCAGGATCGAGGTGACCAGGATGTTCCAGCAGAAGATGGGCATCCGGAACATGGTCATGCCGGGGGCGCGCATGCAGACGATGGTGGTCAAGAAGTTCACCGCACCGAGGATGGACGACAGGCCCAGTAGGTAGAGGCCCATCAGCCACAGGTCGGCCCCCACGCCGGGGCTGTGGATCGCGTCCGACAGCGGGGCGTAGGCGAACCAGCCGAAGCTGGCGGCGCCGCCGGGTGTCAGGAAGCCCGAGCAGGCCATCAACGAGCCGAACAGGTACAGCCAGTAGGCCAGCATGTTCAGGCGCGGGAAGGCCATGTCGGGGGCACCGAGCTGGAGCGGCAGGATCGCATTGGCGAACCCTGCGAACAGCGGGGTGGCGAACATCAGCAGCATGATCGTGCCATGCATGGTGAACAGCTGGTTGAAGACCTCCTGGTGCATGTACTGCATGCCGGGGGCCGCTAGTTCGAGGCGAATGCCCAGCGCGAGCAGGCCGCCGAAGCAGAAGAAGGCGATCGTGGTGATGAAGTACAGGTGCCCGATCTTCTTGTGGTCGGTAGTGGTCAGGTAGTCCATCACCACCGAACCGATGGTGCGGGCCTTCGCCTCCTGGCGGGTTTCGGTGCGCAGGTCAGTGCGAGCAAGAGTGGTCACTCGTGGGGCTCCTTTGCGGGCTGGGTGGCCAGAGCAGTACCGGAGACCTGCGGCTTCTTCTCGCCGACCTGGCCGTTGGCGGCCAGTTCGTTGAGCTTGGCGAGGTACTCCTGCTCGGTCACCACGTGAACCTTGAAGATCATTTGGGCGTGGTAGGTGCCGCACAGCTCGGCGCACTTGCCGTCGTAGGTGCCCAGCTTGGTGGGCGTGACGTCGAAGGAGTTCGGGTGGCCGGGGATCGCGTCGAGCTTGAAGTAGAAGGCGGGAATCCAGAACGAGTGGATGACGTCGGGGGATTCCAGGTTGAAGCGGATGGTCTTGTCGACCGGCAGGTACAGGTCGGGGATCTGGCTCATGGTGCCGACCTGGTGGACGACATTGCCCACCTCACCGTTGTCCTGCTCCATGTAGTTGAAGGTCCACGACCACTTCTGGCCGACCACGTTGATGGTGTGGTCGACGGGCTCGCTCTGGTCGAGCACCTCGTTCTGCGCCCGGACGGTGAAGAAGAACAGCACCGCGACGATCAGCAGCGGCACCAGGGTGTAGAGCAGTTCCATCGGCAGGTTGTACTTGGTCTGGCGGGGAACGGCGTTGCCCTTGCGACGGCGGTAGCGCACGGGCGCGTACAGGATCAGCGCCAGGGTCAGGCCGCCGACGACGAACGCGGCGATCCAGAAGCCCAGCCACAGGTTGCCCATTGCGGGAGCCCGGTCACTGGCCGGCTCCAACAGGCCCAGTCGTGCCCCCTGGCCGCTGCACCCACTCAGGATGAGCAGCGACCCGGCGGCGATCGCCACCATCGCGCGGCGGAATCGCGATCGATTCAAGCTCACGTCGTCGTCCCTTTCGCCTACTCGTGCCGTATACCACCTCGACCTCGAGCGGTATCTACCCGGGTAGCGTAACGCAAAAGCGCCACCCCATCGGCCACTGCCGAACTTGGGATGGCGCAGTTGACAAGGAGCTCCGCTGGGGGCAGCTGCTTGTGGGTGCGGATCAGTGGAACGAGTCCCCGCAGGCGCAGGAGTTCTGGGCGTTCGGGTTGTCGATCGTGAAGCCCTGCTTCTCGATGGTGTCGACGAAGTCGATGACCGCACCCGACAGGTACGGGGCGCTCATCCGGTCGGTGACGACGCTGACGCCGTCGAACTTGTTGACCATGTCGCCGTCGAGGGAGCGGTCATCGAAGTACAGCTGGTAGCGCAGGCCCGAGCACCCGCCGGGCTGCACGGCAATGCGCAGCGACAGGTCGTCCAGGCTGCCCTCGGAGGTGAGCAGCGCCTTCACCTTGGCGGCGGCCCCTTCGGTCAGGGCGATGCCTTCGAGAGCGGGTTCAGCGGTGGTGGTCATGGTTTCCCTTCCAGAGGCATGAGACGGGTCCGGCACCATTTCTTCAGTGCAGTTGGGGTGATTCTACGCGTCGAGTCCAGCACAGCGAAGCCCAGTCAACAAGTGGCCGCGATGTCGCGCCCGGGTGTTCGCCGACGGCTGAGCACCACGAGCAGGTCCCAACACGGCGGACGAGCGGGTCACCAGGCCCAGGACCGGGCGATCCGCTGCGCGGCGGCCAACAGCTCGTCGGCATCGACCGGGTTCGGGTCGCTGGTGTCGCTGCGCACCGAGTAGGCGGCCTCGACCCCGATCGAGCGCAGTTCCCGCGGGGAGATGAAGTTGTTCTCGGCGACCACCACGACCGGTCGCAACGCGTCGGAGGCAACCGCCAGCACGGTGAACAGCACGTCGCCGCCCATGGTGCCGAAGTCGAGTTGCCCGGCGCCGGTGACGACCAGGTCGGCCTGGCCGATGGTGGTGGCCAGGTTGGCCAGGTCGCGCCCGTAGGCCGCGCCGGTGGAGACGCTGCCACCCAGGGCCAGGGCGGCGAAGCCCAGCCCGCCGGCGGCCCCGGCACCGGCAGCGCGTGACTGCGGCACCCGGTCGAGGGCTGCGGCGAGGTCGACGAGGGCCTGGTCGGTCGACAGCAGGCTGGCCGGGTCGAGTCCGATGGCGTGGCCGCGCACCGAGGTCAGTCCGCGCAGGCCGACCAGGTGACGGGTGTGTTCCTCGGCCGGCACGACCAGGTCGAGGCGGGCACCACCCAGCCAGTCGACCACCCCGGCCAGGTCGGCCCGGGTGATCCCGGCCAGGGCGGCGACGCCCTCGTCCAATGGTCGGTCGGCGGTGGCACCCCACGCTGCGAGCAGTCCCGCTCCCCCGTCGTGGGCAGGCCGGTCACCCACCTCGAGGACGATCCGCTCGACATGCCCGCGTTCGCGTGCCTGCTCGACAACGGTGCGCACGAGTCGGCCCACCTCGACCGAGCTGGCCTCGACGTCGATGCCCTCACCGGCGGGGACGTGCTCGGGGCGCACCGCCACCAGCAACCCACCGTCACCGGTCTCGGCCTCGACCACGTGGGCGATGCCGTGCTCGGTGCTGATCAGGTCACCGGAGGCAGCCAACAGGTCTGCCAGCGCCTCCTGAAAACCCTCCAGCGCATTGCCGAGGGGGACGACGGCCACCTGTGCACGTTGTTCCGCCCAGGCGGTGGCCAGTACGGCACTTGCCTGGGCGGAACTGAGTGCGGGGTAGCGGTCGGTGGCGACCACGACCCTCATCAGGCGGGGATCAGGCCTTCGTCGGAGCCCATGTCGTCAAGAAACTTGGCGACCTCTTCGAGGGTGGCCGTGGTGTCGGGGATGATCAGGTCGGAGTCGGCCAGTACATCATCGGGAACCGAGGAACCCAGTTCCTTGATGTGGGCGACCAGGCCCTCCAGCGCCTCGGTGAGGGCGTCCTGGTCCTGGTCCTGCAGGGCCTGCTCAACCTTCGCATCCGAGCTCTGCAGGTCGTCGAGCTGTTCAGGCTCGACGGTCCACTGACCCTCCCCCAGGATGCGAATGATCATGCCGTCTCCTCGGACTCGCCTGCCTCGACCACGTCGCCGACGGCCTCGGCGCGCTCGCGCTCCAGCCGGGTCAGGTCTTCCTTCGCCTGGGCCTGGTACTGGGGGGCGTCGTCGTCGACCTCGGGCTGGTAGCCGGGGTTGGTGTGGCTGTGGTGCTCCGGCTGGTAGTTGGGGTTGGCGTGCGTGCCGTCCTGGCCGGACTCGAACTGATCAGTCATGATGTGCTCCCTTGCTCGTTGTGTCACTAGAAATTCTGAGGGCCCTGGCCCTCGCCCTGCGGGTACTGCTCCGACGGCGAAGCAGGAGTGGCCTGGTCCGCGGTGTCGGGGGCCTGGTAATGGCCGGGCTGCTCGGCCTGGTAGCCGGCGTCCCCCTGGGGGGGCTGGTAGCCCGGGTCGGCGCCGGGGGCCTGGTACTGGCCGGGCTGCTCGACCTGGGGGGCCTGGTAGCCCAGGTCGGCGGCGGGGGCCTGGTACCCGCCCTGCTGGGCCGGCGGGGCCTGCTGGGGGGTGGCGCCGTTGCCCGCGGGCAACGCGGCCTGAGGCTGGGTACCGGCGCCGATGGCCATCTGGTTCTTCAGCGCGGCCAGCTCGTCCTCGACCTGCGAATCGGAGGCGAGTGCGTCGAGTTCGCGAGTGATGTCGTCCTTGTAGACACCCGAGGGGTCATCGAGCGCACCGGAGGCCAGCAGCTCGTCGACGGCCGACGCGCGGGCCTGCAGTTGCAGCGTCTTGTCCTCGGCGCGCTGGATCGCCAGGCCGACATCGCCCATCTCTTCGCTCATGCCGGTGAAGGCCTCGTTGATGCGGGTCTGCGCCTCGGCGGCCGAGTAGGTGGCCTTGATGGTCTCCTTCCGAGTGCGGAAGGCGTCGACCTTGGCCTGCAGTCGGGTGCTGGCCCGCACCAGCTTCTCCTCCTCGCCCTGCAGCTGGGCGTGCTGTGCCTGGAGGTCGGCGAGCTGCTGCTGCAGCCCGGACTTGCGAGTCAGCGCCTCACGGGCGAGGTCTTCGCGGCCGGCCTGCAGCGCGCGCTGGGCCGACAGGTTCAGCTTCTCAACCTCACCGTTGAGCTGGTTGGCCTGGAGTTCGACACGCTTGCGGCTGGTGGCCACATCGGCCACGCCGCGGCGCACCTTCTGCAGCAGTTCGAGCTGGCGCTGGTAGGAGTAGTCAAGGGTCTCGCGGGGGTCTTCCATCTTGTCCAGGGCCTTGTCGGCCTTGGCACGGAAGACTGTCGAGATGCGGGAAAAGATTCCGGCCATGAGAGTCTGCGTGTCCTTCCAGTGGTTGCCATGACGGCGGTACTCCCCCAGCCTATGCGCACCGGGGTGCGTGCGTAAGGTTTGTCAGGGACCAATGGGTGCCCACCCCCATACCCCGATGGCCCGAGGCGGCCCGGCGGGGGTCGATCGCCTAGACTGTGGCGGTACTGCCCGAGACTTCCGTCCAGAACCAAGGGGACACCACCGTGGGACTCCTGCGCCCGTACCAGCGCGACAACTCGAAAGACCAGGCCGCCGGTAACGACCCGGTCGACCCCGCGCCGGACACCGAAGAGGTCACCGTGATCACCACGAAGGGCCCGCGCAAGAAGAGCGGCCCGACCCCGACCCGCGCCGAGGCCGAACGTGCGCGGATGGACCGGCTGCACCCCAACCTGACCCCCAAGGAGCGCAAGCAGGCTGAGCGTGAGGCCAAGCGGGCGCTGCGCGAGGAGCGCTACGAGGCACAGCTGAACACCCCCGAGAAGACGCTGATGCGCGACTACGTCGATGCCCGCTGGACGATCACCGAGTTCCTGCTGCCCACCATGCTGGTGCTGGTGGCGGTGAGCTTCATGTTCAGCCGCAACGCCCTGGTGCAGTCGATCATCATGGGCGTGATGGTCTTCCTGCTGCTCAGCTGGTTCGCCAACGTCTGGTGGGCCTGGCGTGGGTTCAAGGCCGAAGCCAACCAGCGGATCAAGAACCCCCGCTTCCAGGGCCTGCTGCTGGAGATGAACTCACGGATGATGTCGATCCGCCGGTTCCGCAACCCGGGGCCGCGGATCAACCGGGGGGACTCCTACTGATGGCCTGGTACTGGGACGCCGAACTGTCCGCCGGGGCCGAGATCAGCGACGACGACCTCACCGGCGCCGGGATCGGACGACGCTTCGAGGACCAGGGCGCTGCCGAGCAGTGGCTGACCGAGAACTACCTCGACCTGGAAGACCTCGGTGTCGCCCAGGTCAGCCTCTTCGAGGAGGACCGGCTCGTCTACGGGCCGATGTCGCTGCAGCCCGAGTAGGTCGTCCGGCTTCGCCGAACGCACCCACAGGCGGACGGGACTTTTTTTGACCCTGCCTGTGGAAAACTGTGGACAGTTGTGGACGGAGCCTGTGATTCTCCCCGTCATCCCCGCGTGTCGGGCGTGTCGAAACGTCGTTTGGTAGCTGTGGACAACCGGTGGACAACGTGTGCGGCAGTGGCCGACATCACATCCGTGCCATCATCTCCGTGCGGGAGTCGGGTCAGGGGCCACCGCAGATGGGGTTGTAGGTCGGGGTGAACCAGATCGAGCCCTGCAGCGAGATCGACACCACCGTGTTGTCGATGACCTCGAAGTAAATGCTGACACTGCTGTCCTCGCTGACCCCGTCGGGGACGCGGTAGACCTGCATCCCCGAGAAGTTGCCCACGACATGGTCGGTGAGCCTGGAGCCGTACATGGCCCTGAGTTCGGTCAGGGAGGTGCCGATTCGGGCACGGAGGCGGTGCTGGCCCTGGCGTCGCGGAGAATGACCTTATTGATCTGTGACTCCAGGTCTCCCTCGATCGTGTGAACCTCGATCTCGCCGTACTTGGCGTGCGTCATTCTTGGGCCAATGCATTCCCACGCCGGCGTGAATTGCTTGCGCAGGTCTGAAGGGATGGGCTTCCAGTACTGCAGGGGGCCGAATCCGGTGGTGGTGAGGGTCCACTCCGGCTCGGCGACGGTCGTGGTCACGGTCACAGTGTGGACGAGCTGCTGGGTGGGGAAGGTGTCGACGAGGCCACGGATTTCGGTCACCAGGTGACCGCTGAGGGAACGCAGAATGGCGAGGATGACCGACAGCACTGGGACCTGGACCCCGTAGTTCTTGCCAATGATCGTGGCCCAGCACTCGAACACCCCCAGGCCGGAGTTGGCCGCCTCCCCGGGATTGGTGGCGGTGACCCGTTGGTGGGCGTCAATGATGCACTTGCCGACTTCCAGCAGTTCGGCCTCGGGGATGTCCAGGCCACCATGCATGGTGACCAGCATCTCGACACCAGTCAGCAGTACGGGCACCTGGGTCAAGGCGCTGCTGATCTCGAACGCAACGACCTGCTCCCCGGCTTCCAGCGGACCGGGGAACACCACCGTCGCCTCACCGCCCGGCTGCAGGATGCCCTGGTGGCCATTCAGGAACAGCGGCACGGCAAGTTGACCCATGACGACGCCCTCGAGGGTGCTGGGCGGGGTGAAGGTCGTCGTCCGGGCCGTCCTGGCCGAGGCCAGCCACATGTACGGCGAGTTGGGGGCAAGTTTGAGGGTGACCTGGTCACCGTCAATACCCACGCACGCGTGCATGAGGTCGGTGCTGCTGGCCAGGCTCACGGTGACCTGCCCCTGGGTGACCTTCTGCTGGCAGCCCTGCGGGGCATCCGTGGATTGCCCGAGGAACTTCGAGGCATTGTCGAGGAACTCGCCGGCCAACTTCTTCGCGTCCACGAACCACGCCCAGGACAGGTGGTCCAGTTCGGCGGTGGCCTGCGCCCCGGTGATCTCGACCGGCACCCCACCCCACTGGGCGTCGTCCGAGGGTCGGGTGATGAAGGCCACGGTCTCGGCGTCCACGCCGGCTGGGACGTCCCACTGGAACCGGATAGGTTGCGCCGGCTGCTTCGCACCGTCGTTGATCGTGACATTGAGCACCGGCGAACCCGACAGGTCCAGCCCATGCAGGTCGGCGGGGAGAGTGACCTCTTCCACGGTGACCGTGTCACCGATGTGGGCCACCCCGGCGGGTCCACTCACCTGGACGTCACCGACTCGAACCTGGAACCCGTCTGCGGTGACGCTCACCTGGTTGCCCGCAGAGGTAGCTGCTGGGCTGCTGCTCGCCGGTCGGTCGGGCGCGGGGTTCTGGTCCTGGGTGCACCCGGTCACCACCACCAGCAACACGCTGCACAGCACTGCCACAGTTGCACAGAATCGACGTGCCATCACCCTACTCCCGGGGACTCCTGCGGCCACTGCATTGACCGTCACCGAAAGGCTGGCAGGTTGCTGATCAGAACGCCATGCTGGGATGCCATATTTCAGTGTGGGCCCGGCCAGTGGGCTGCGCCGACGATCTCCGGCTCAGTGCTGGCTGAGCAGGCGTTCCTCCTCGGCGCTGGCGACACCGCGCGGCGCGCCTGTGCGGCGGTGCAGGAACAGGCCGAAGCCGGCGATCACCAGGCCCGAGATGATCACGGTCGGACGCTGGGCCAGGGCGGCAGCCTTGCGCTGCTCGTAGGTCTGGGTCTCGGTGGTGTGCAGTTCGGACATGCTCGACTTGTGGCACACGTCGCCCGGCCCCATCTCGACCCCACGGCACGTCTCGGGGCCGCGACCCTGGACGAAGGCCCCGTAGAGCACGACCAGCACCCCGACGACCACCAGCGACAGGTTCAGCCAACGCTGCCACGTCCTGCTCGCTGCCATGGTTGTCTCCTGGTGGTGGGGCGCCCGGGTCGGGCACCACGAGGTTACCCGGTCGGGCCAGCGGGGTGCTCCAGCGCCCACTGTTCGTAGGCCTCTTCAGCGGTGGGCAGGGTGGCGAAGATGAATTGCTCCCCCACCAGGTCGATGATCCCGGCCCGGGCGAGCTGGTCGCGCAGGTCCTGCTTGACCCTGGCCAGGGCCAGCACGACGCCACGCTTGTCCAGTTCCTCGTGCAGCGTGACCAGGGCGTCGACCGCGGTCAGGTCGACCTCGACATTCGCCTCGGCATTGATCAGCAGCCACCGCGCCGGGCTGGTGGCGGTGTCGACCGCGTCCAGCGCGCGGTGGATGAAGTTGTCGGCGTTGGCGAAGAACAGCGGGGCGTCGTAGCGGTAGACCACCAGGCCCGGCACCTGCACCGCGTCGGGGTAGTCGTCGATGTCGTGCATGCCCGCCACGCCCGGGGCCCGGCCCAGGATGCCGTCGTGCGGGCGGGCCAGTCGGCGCAGCAAGTCGAGCACCGACAGCCCCACGGCGATGCCGATGCCCACCAGGACACCCAGGAACATCACGCCGAGGGCGGTCAGCACGGCCAGCACCAGTTCGCTGTGGCGGAAGCGGGCCAGCCGGCGCCAGTCGGCCACGTCGACCAGTCGTATGCCGGCGTGGACGACCACCGCCGCCAGGGCCGCCTTCGGGAAAAGCGCCAGCACCGGGCCACCGACGAACATCACCGCGATGATCGCGGCTGCGGCGACCAGTGCGTGCAGTTGGGTCCTGGTCCCGGCGGCGTGGCCCACCGCCACCCGCGAACCACTGCAACTGACCGGCATGCCGGCGCTGAGGCCGGCGGCGAGGTTGGTGGCCCCGAGGGCGAGGAACTCCTGCCGGGGGTCGATCTGCTCACCGCGCCCGGCGGCGAATGAGCGCCCGACCAGCACCATGTCGGAGTAGGCGACCAATGCCACGCCCACCGCCGCCACGAGCAGGGGCGCGAGGTCCAGCCCGGTGACGTCCGGCAGCCCGGGGACCGACAGCCCGCGGGGAACCTCGCCGACCAGCGCGACCCCTCGTCCGCCCAGGTCGAACAGCCACGACGCCAAGGCCGCCAACGCCACGAACACCAGCGTGCCGGGCACCTTCGGCGCCACCGCCCGCAGCACGAACAACAGCACCAGCCCGGCCACCCCCAGCAGCAGGGTCGGCAGGTGCACCCCGCCCAGGCCGGTGAGGAAGGCGACCACCTCCCCGTAGGGGTTGTCGGCCTCGATGCTGATGCCGCTGATCGCCCCGAGCTGGCTGGTGACCATCAGCACCGCGATGCCGGTCATGAAGCCGATCAGCACCGGCTTGCTCAGCAGGTCGGCCAGGAACCCCAGTCGGGCCACCCAGCCCAGGAGTGCCACCAGGCCCACGCAGATCGCCAGCGCGGCCGCGATGTCGGCGACCCGCTCGGGGGCGAGTCCGCCGCTCAGCCCGGCGATGGCGGCGGCAGTCATCAGGGCGGTGGTCGATTCGGGCCCGACCGAGAGTTCGCGCGAGCTGCCCAGCAACAGGTAGACCAGCAACGGCCCGATGGTGGCCCAGAGCCCGACAACCGGGTCGAGCCCGGCCAGGGTGGCGTAGGCCATCACCTGCGGCACGAGGTAGGCGGCCACCGTGACCCCACCGACCACGTCGCCGCGCAGCCAGGCCCTCTCGTAGTGGCGCAGCACCACCAGGCCGGGCAACAGGCGTTGCCAGCGCGCCGGGCTGCGCTCCCCGGCTGATGCCGTGGTCACCATTGACCAATCCTAGGTGGACCCTCGGGCGTCGGGGCAGCCACGTGCGGCCTGTTTGCACCGCTTGCGCATCGCTGCCTCACTTCAACGCGGGGCAAAGCGTCGAACTGAGGCAAATGGCCCCGCCGGCCCTTGCGCTACACAGTAGTAGCGCTACGCTGGAATAGTACCAGTTCAGAAGTCACTGGTACTCCCACCAGATGAAGGAAAAGCCATGTCGCAAGACACCATGAACCCCACCACCACCTCGTCCAATGCCGCCTGGCCGACCGATCGCAAGTGGAAGACCTGGCCCGACTGGGTCAACCTCGTCCTCGGTGGCTACATGGCACTCGCCCCCCTGTGGACCACCGGCGCCAGCGCCGGCTGGTTCGTCACGCTCGGGCTGCTGCTGGTCGCGGGATCGCTGTGGGCACTGGGCAGTGCCTCCTCCCCCGCCTCCGAGTGGACCATGATCGTCCTGGCCGCCGTCCTGTTCCTGGCCCCCTGGATGGGTGGCTTCGCCGCCGCCACCGGTGCCGCCTGGACTGCCTGGATCGTCGGCCTTGCCGTGATCGTGTTCTCCGCCGTCGGGTTGAGCCAGCGGAAGAAGTCGGCTGCATGACCCGCGGCCGCCCCACGGGGCGGTCGGAACATCCAGTTCGACCCGGCGTCATCACTGCGATGGCCCGGCCCCACCAGGGCCGGGCCGTCGTGGCGTCGGGCACAATGTCGACAACCACGACGCGGACGAGAACCACGGCGCGGACGAGAACCACGAGGAGGCAGCAGGTGAGCGTGCAGTCGGCCACGACCCCCCGAAAGGCCGCGATCCGGTCGGCCACCGACAGGAAGATCGCCCGGGCGGCGCTCGACCTCGTCCGCAGCCAGGGCCTCGACGCGGTGACGATCGAAAACGTGGCCGCCGCCTCTGGCGTGGCGAAGACGACGATCTATCGCCGCTACAAGGACCGCTACGAGATGCTCTCGGGCATCGCCGCACACCTGTCCGAGGGTGTCGTAACCGACTACCCCACCACCCGGACGGGGCTCGCCCACCTGGTCGCGGACGTGCAGCGGGTCTTCGAGGACAGGATCGGCCTGCGGGCGGTGGGCGCGCTGCTGGCCAGCCCCGCCTCGTCCCTGCAGGACTGGAGGGACCGACTGGTGTCACCCTCCATGGAGGCCCTTGAGGGCTTCTTCGCCACCGGCGTCGAGGCCGGCACCCTCAGGTCGGACGTCGACTACGACCAGGTGGTCGAGTTGATCGTCGGCGGCATGTTCGCCAGGGACGCCCTGCGCGGGGACGTGCCGGACGAGTGGGGTGAGACCCTGGCGTCGCTGATCTGGCCCTCGATCGCGGTCGGTGGCGGTGAGTCGGCGCAGTGACGCCACATTCGTCAACGCCAGGAGGTCCTGCATCAAATCCCGTGCCCGCGTTGGCGACCTCCTGACCAGCGAACGTTGGCCGACGTCCGGGCTGTGTGCACCGCTTGCCCATCGTTGCCTCACTTCAACGCGGGGCAGGGCGTCGAACTGAGGCAAGGCGCTGATCGATGTCCGGCCTGGTCCAGCGAGGGGCCGGCGCCGTGACCGCAACGGGCCCGGCCTGTGCATGAATCCCCAGCACCCTTGCCGAATGGCAGGGGTTTTGAGCCCTCCAGGTAAACAAACGGTTAACAGCATCACGAAGTTATCCACAGATCTGGCGAACAGTGTCAGGAATGGCCTCGTCACTGCCTAGCCTCGGCGGGGTGAGCGACATCAATGGCGCGCTGACCGCTCAGCGCACCCCCTCAGCCATTCCCGCCGACAGCTGGGAGGCCGGACCTGTCCGAGCCCCCGGGGCGGCGATCCGGGGACGCCGCAGCCCCCGGCTGGTCCTCATCGGCGTGCTGTGCGCGGTGTTAGGGGCCCTGGGCGTCACCGCGGCGTTCACCCAGGCCAACCAGACCCACACCGTGGTTGCCATGGCCCGCAGCGTGCCCCGCGGGGTGGTGGTCCAGCCCGGAGACCTCACCACCGTCACCATCGGCTCGGTGCCCGGGGTGAGCACCGTGCCCGCCGACCAGCTCACCGACCTGATTGGCCAGACCGCCCTGGTCGACCTGCCGCAGGGGACCCTGGTCGGCTCCGGGGCGGTCGGCACACCTGTGCTTGACCCCGGCACCACGCACCTCGGGCTGAAGCTCGGCGCCGGGCGACTCCCGGACACCTCGATGCCACCGGGCACGAAGGTGGTCCTGGTGGCCGTCAGCAGCGCCGCCGAGGGTGCGGCCGGGGCCACCGCGTCAACCGCCGGCCAAACCTTTGAGGCAACCCTGGTCAGCGTGCCACGGGAACTGCCCGACGGCACCAGCTGGGTACTCGACGTGAGCGTCAGCCAGGCCGATGCCGCCACCATCGCCGAACTGGCTGCCGCCGGTCGGCTCGTGCTGGCCAGGAGTTCCTGATGGCCGTCGTGCTGTTGTGCTCCATCAGCGGCGCGCCGGGGACGACCACCACCGCGCTGGGACTGAGCCTGCAGTGGCCCCGGCCCGTGGTGCTGGCCGATTGCGACCGGGACGCCCCGCAGGCCATCACCGGCGGGTACCTGGGTGGTCAGGGTGACGGTCGAGGGCTGACGACGCTGATGCAGGCCGCCCGGCTCCACTCTTCCATCCGCGGCGGGCTGCTCGAGCACACGCAGCGCCTCGACCTGGACGGCCGCCGCCTGTTCCTGCCCGGTTTCCGCCACCCGAGCGCCTCGGCGATCTTCTCCTCGTGGGCGCAGGTGGCCGAGGAGTTCAGCGACCTGCACCACCGCGGCATGGACGTGCTGGTCGATGCCGGCCGGGTGGGGCCGGCCGGCCTGCCCACCGAGCTCGTCCGACGTGCCGATCAGGTGCTGGTGGTGACCCGCTCGACCCTGCGATGCCTGGTCGCCCTCTCGGCACACCTGCCGACGCTGCTCGACCAGGTCGAGTCGCTCAGCGCTGCCTGCGAGGTGGGCCTGGCGGTCGTGGGGCCGGGTCGTCCGTACTCGAATGCCGAGGTCAGCGCCCAGTTCGGGGTGCCGGTGGCGCTCAGTGTCGACTGGGCGCCAGACCACGCCGCGGTGCTCAGCGACGCCGCCGACCCACCCCGCCGCTTCGACACCAGCGCCTACCTGACCAGCCTGGTGAAGGCGGCCCACGGCCTGCAACGCCGGCTGGGCACCCGACTGGCCCACCGCGACCCGGTCGCACCGCTCGCAGTGCACCCGTTGACCACCCACGGGAGCACCCGATGAGGCGCGCCGAACCCGTGGCCGGCGGAAGGCCCAGCACCCAGGAAGCACTCGAACGGGTGCTCACCCGGCTGAGCGCCGAGCCGCTGCCCCCGCTGGCGGCACCCCACCTGTCGGCGGCCGACGACCGGCCGACCCGCATGGCCACTCGTCCGGCCCACGACCCCGGCCCGCGGGTCGACTGGGGTGAGGTGGTCGTCCTGCGCCGCCGCGCGGCCGAGCAGATGACCGAGGCATTCTCCGCGTGGGAGACCGAGCACCGACGCACCCTGGGCACCCAGGACCGGCGGATGCTGGGCCGCAGCGTGATCAGCCAGGTGGTCCGGGCCCGCGGCGAGGAACTGGCCGCCGGCGGGGAGGCGCTGTGGACCCCCGACGACGAGGCCGACTACCGGGTGGCGGTCGACTCAGCCATCTTCGGGTACGGGCGGCTGCAGCCCCTGTTCGAGATCGAGGACGCCGAGAACATCGAGATCCACGGGTGGGATTCGGTGGTCGTCCAGCACACCGACGGTCGGCGATCCCACCACCCGCCGGTGGCCGACACCGACGAGGAACTCGTCGAGGCCATCCGCTTCCTCGGTGAGACCGCCCAGCCGGCTCGTCCGTTCGACGATGCCCACCCGATGATGACCATCGCGCTGGGCAACCGCTTCAGGCTGCACGCGATCGGCTTCGGGCTGAGTTTCCGGCCCTCGATCGTGATCCGCCAGCACCTGCACACCGACATCACCCTGGACGACCTGGCCGACGGTGGGCTGATGCCGCGGGAGTTGGCCACCATCCTGCGGGCCGGGGTGCTGGCGCAGAAATCCACCGTGGTCTCCGGTGACCAGGGCGCCGGGAAGACCACGCTGCTGCGGGCCCTCATCGATGCCATCCCGACCAGCGAACGCTTCGGCACGCTGGAGACCGACTACGAACTGCTCACCCACCTGCAACCGCACCGGCGCAACATCCTGGCGCTGCAGGCGCGGGTCGGGCTCGGGGAGCAGGTCGATGGCCGCTCGCTCGGTGCCTGGACGGTGGCCGACCTCATCCCCGAGGCGCTACGGCAGAACCTGACCCGGCTGGTGGTCGGCGAGGTACGCGGCGAGGAGGCCGGCGCGCTGTTCCAGGCGATGCAGTCAGGGGCGGGTTCACTGTCGACGACCCACTCGCACTCCGCGGTCTCGACCATTGACCGACTCGCCAGCCGGGTGGCCCAGGGCGGGGTGGTCACCGTGGAGGAGGCCTACCGGCAGATCGCGCACCACCTGCATTTCCTGGTGCACGTGAAGCTGGTCGATGACACCTGGCGGGGCGGCGCCCGGACCCGCTACATCAGCGAGGTGCGCACCCTGACCGGCGGGCTCGAGAACGGACGACCCACCACCCACCTGCTGTACCGCGCCGACGGCCCGGGCAGGCCTGCCCTGCTGCACCCCGAACCCGCCCTGCTCGACGAGCTGGCCCCCTTCCTGCAGGAGGCGCGATGAGTGCCCCGCTGGTCGTGCTGGCCGGCAGCTTCCTGGCGATCCTCGGGATGTGGTGCCTGGTCCGTGGGTTGGTGCCCGCCGATCGCCGGCAGCCCGAGGACCCCGGCCCCGGTGTTATCACCCGGCTGCGGTCGGCCTGGGGTCGGCTGTCGCGGCGGTGGCGGGTGCTGCTGGTGAGCGCGCTGGCCGCCGGGGTGGTGGCCTTCGCACTGACCGGCTGGGTGGTGCTGCTACTGGTCGTCCCGGTGACCGTGCTGGGGCTGCCGTGGCTGCTGGGCACCCCGCCCAACCGTGAGTTGGTGCTGCTGCAGGCACTGGACCAGTGGGTGCGGTTGTTGAACTCCTCGATCCTGACCGGCAAGTCGGTGGCCGACGCGATGCGGGCCACCCGCCGGCAGAGCCCCGAGGTACTGCAGCCCTCGATCCAGTTGGCCGTCAGCCGGATGGACGGACGCTGGTCGACCGCCGACGCCCTGCGGGCACTGGCCGACGAGCACGGCACGCCCGAGGTGGACACGGTGGTGGCGGCGCTGATGCTGGCCTCCCAACGTGGCGGCACCGGCACCAGCGACACCCTGGCCGGGATCGCCGAGGCCACCCAGGAGCGGTTGCGGGCCATGCGTGAGGTCGAGGCCGAGCGGGCCAAGCCGCGCATCGTGGTGCGCCAGATCACCCTGATCACTCTGGTCGTGCTGGCCGCCGCACTGCTGCTCGGCGGGGACTACTTCGCGCCCTACGGCACGCTGACCGGGCAGGTGGTGCTGGCCCTGCTGCTGGCCGCCTACGTCGGTGCCCTGGTCGTGCTGCGGCAGCGGACGATGCCCCCACGCCGCCAACGGATCCTGAGCGGGGGCTGGTCATGACCGGGCTCGCGGTGGCGCTTCGCTGGTCTTCCCTGCTGCCCCTGGTGGGCGGGGCGCTGTGTGCGCTGGGGCTCTGGGCGGTTGTTGTCGGCCTGACCCGCCGCGCGCCCCGACTGGCCGATGTCCTGGGCACTTCGCCGAGCGCCGGCCCGAGCAACCTGATCGTCGAGCCGGGCAACCCGGACGACGGCCTGCTCGACCGGCTGGGGCTGCGGCTGTGGAACCTGGTGCCGGTCAGCCGGCGCACCGCGACGACGCTGCAGATGCAGGGCCGCACCGGAGCCGACTTCATGGCCGAGAAGTTCGTCATGGCCCTGATCGGGGCGCTGGCCCCCGGCCTGGTCTCACTGCTGGGCTGGTTGATGGACCTGCCGCTGGGGTTCGCCTCGGCCGGCTGGGGGCTGCTCGGCGCGGTGGTGGGGTGGTTCGTCCCCGACCTGCTGCTGGCCCGGTCCCGCGGCAACCTGCACGAGGCCGCCGGTGAGGCCGTGTTCACCTACATCGACCTGGTCACCCTGGAACGGCTGGCGAACCAGTCCTCGACGCTGGCCCTGACCCGTGCCGCCGCCCTGTCGGACAACATCCTGTTCGTCCAACTGCGGCAGGCGCTGGAGCGGGCCCGGTTGGAACAGCGACCCGCCTGGCAGGGGCTCGAAGAGGTGGCCGACCGCCTTGACCTGCCCCCGCTGCACGATGTCGCCGATGTGATGCGCCTCGACGAACAGGGCGCGGCCCTCGGTGGCGCGCTGCGGGCACGGGTCCGCGAACTGCGCGACAGCCACCTGATGACCCAGAAGATCGAGGCCCAGAAGGTCAGCGAATCGCTCACCGTGTGGATGGTGATCCCGGCGCTGGTGTTCGGGCTGATCCTGCTCGCACCTCCCCTGCTCCGGATGATGTCCGGCTGAACCACCCCCTCCCGTGGCCGGACTTCGGCCCCGGGACCCACCCCTCACCACGAAGGAACCCGATGCGTACCCTCAACATCATCGTCGGCCTGCTGGTCACCACCCTCGTCACCACCCTGATCGCCGGCCCCCGCCCTGCGACCCGCCCCGGGCGGGGTGGCGAGCGTGGGCTGTCGCAGTCCACCGAGAACGCGATCCTGCTGGCCGGGGCGGTGGCCGTGGCCGGGATCGTCATCACGGTGGTCACGGCCTACGTCCAGTCGAAACTGCCCCGCTGACCAGGTCGGCACGATGACCCAGCTCCAACGATGAGCAGCCCCGACGATGAGCAGGTTCGGACGATGAGTCGGCGCGCACGAAGCTTCGCCGCACGCCGTCGGCCCCACCGGGAGCGGGGGTTGAGCCAGTCGGTGCAGTGGGCGCTGCTCACACCCCTGGTGGTGCTGCTGATCGTCGGGGTCGTGCAGGCAGCCGCTGTGCTGCAGGCCCGCCAGGTCGCCAACTCGGCGGCGCTGGCCGGCGCCGAGGCCGAGGCCTGGTACCAGGCCCCGGTGGGCTCCGGTGGTGAGGTGGCCCGGCGCTCGGCCACCGGGTCGGGCCTGCGCAATGTCACCGTCACCTCCCGGCGTTCCGGTGGGATGGCCACCGTCACGGTCAGCGGGTCGGCCGACCTGTTCCTCGACTTCGGCCAGGGCCGGGTCACCAGCACCGCCGTGATGCCGCTGGAGGAACCATGACCGCGACGCTGACCAACTCCGGGACCGTGACCAAGTCCCGGACCGTGAGCAACTCCCGGACCGTGACCAACTCCCGGACCGGGGCGGGGTCGGGACCATCTCGGGGCAGCCGCGGCATGAGCCCGGCCGTGGAGGCCGTGGTGATCGTGCCGCTGGTCCTGCTGCTGGTCGGGGTGATGACGGCGGGGTTCCGGCTGTGGCAGGGCCGGGCCGAGGTCACCGACGTGGCCGGGGCGGCGGCGCGCGCCGCCAGCCAGGCCCGGTCGACCGCCGAGGCCAACCGACGCATCCAGGCGGTGGTCGGCTCCAATCCCCTGCCCTGTGACAACCCACGGGTCAGTGCGGACCTTTCCGGGTTCGGCCGGCCTGCCGGCGCCGACGCCCAGGTGGCCGTGACGATCACCTGCCGGGTGGCCTTCGCCGACCTGCTGGTGCCGGGATTACCGGGCGGGCGGCAGGTTTCGGCGACGGGCACCGCCCCGCTCGACCCCTATCGGAAGAGGCAACGATGACTCGCGTGCTCAAGGGCATGCTCGCACTGGTCGCCCTGCTGGCGTTGTGGATCGGCGCGCCGGTGGTGCTGGTGCGCGTCGGACGACTGGACTTCTCGGGGGTGCTGAACCCGCTGTCGCCCGATGACGGCACGTTGCTGATCAGCCTGGTCACCCTCGTCGGCTGGCTGTGCTGGGCACTGGCCACGCTCGAGTCGCTCACCGACCTGGTCGCGGGCCTGTCCCGGGGACGGTGGCGGTGGAGGCCCGCCGTGGGCGCCTGGATCCGCCCCCTGACCTCGGTACTGGTGGCCGCGGTGCTGGCGATGACCCTGGCGAAGGCCGACGGCGGTTCCCCGCCCGTGGGAACCACGGTCGCGGCCAGCAGCGGCGCCCAGTCCGCCGCGAAACCTGACCCGGACGAGGCACAACCGGGGACTGAGAAGAGTCCCCTGACCACCGCGGTCCATGTCGTCCAGCCCGGTGAGGACCTGTGGGCCGTCGCCGCGAGCGTGCTGGGCGACGGGTCGAAGTGGCGCGTGCTGGCCGACCTGAACCCGGGACTGGGCGATGCCATCCTGACCCCGGGCATGGAACTGGTCGTCCCCACCTCGCCGCCGGCCCAGGAGGATGCCGCCGCCGAGGTCGGGACCGGGGACCGCTATGTCACGGTGGCCGCCGGGGACTCGTTGTGGTCACTGGCCGGCCAATGGCTCGGTGACCCGCACCGGTGGCCCGAGATCATGCGGGCCAACCAGCACCTGATCGGCGACCCCGACGAGATCGAGATCGGCTGGGTGCTGAGGATCCCGCCGCTGGTCGCCGAGGTCACCACGACACCACCGACGACGCTGCGCACCCTCGCCGACGAGCGGCCCGGACGAACCGCTGCGACCGACGCCGCCGACGACCCGGAGCGGCCCGGCGTCGACACCCGGGCCTCGGCCCCCGACGCCGCGCCCACCCCGACGGAGGAGAACCCCACCGACGCACCGGTCGCGACCAGCGACCCTCTGCACACCGATGATCCCGTGCGGCTGGTGGCCGGTGGCATCACCGCCGCCCTGGCCGCCGGCATCGGGGTCGGGCTCGCCAATCGTCGACGCCACCAGCTGGCCGGCCGCGCCCCCGGCCTGCGGGTCGCCCACCCCGGCGCCACCTCGACCCGGTTCGCCACCGCCCTGGGCCGGCTGGCCGCCCGCGCCGAACCGCTGTCACCCAGCCCGACCAGTGTGCTGGTCGGTGAGGACGAGGACGGTCGCAGCGTGCTGGTCGACCTCGGTGCCCACCAGGTCACGGCCGTGGTCGCCGAACCCAGCACGGCCGTCGACCTGATGGGTGGGATGGCCACCTCCCTGATGTGCGCCGACTGGTCGTCCGAGGTGCTCGTCACCGTGGTCAGCGAGCCCCTGGCCTGGGCGGTCGCCTTCGACCACCCCGGTCTGGAGGTCAGCGGCAACCCCGAGCAGGCGCTGGCCCGCTGGTCCGAGACCGCCGCGCAACGCCACGCCCGGGCCACCGACGATGACGACAGCCCCAGCGAGGTCTACCTGTTCTGTGAGGAACTGCCGCCCGCAGGGCTGCGACGACTCGTTGCGGCCCGCCACCCCAAGATGCACGCGGTGGTGGCGCAGGCGACCGCCCGCGCCGGGGAGACCATCACGGTGACCGAACGGAGCGGCACGATCAGTTCCACCGGCCAACGTTTCGTCCCCCAACTGCTCGACGAACCCGCCCGCCGGGCGTTGGTCGAACTCCACGACGCCACCACCGCCGCCGACACCCCGGCACCGTGGTGGTACCACCCACCCGAGGGGGTGGACCCACCAACACCGCTGATCAGTCGTGATCGCCCCACCCTGCCCCCCGCAGCCCCGCTGCCCGACGACGAAGGAGTCACAGTGCACCAGACACCCAAGCTGTTGCTGCTGGGCCCGATCCAGCTCGTCGGCGCGCAGGGACCGCAGCCCGCCCGAGCGTCGAAGCAGCTGATCGAGTACTGCGCCTGGATCCTGGAGAACCCGGGGCGCCGCTCCACCCAGATGAGCACTGAGTTGATGGTCGCCGAATCCACCAGGCGCTCGAACATGAGTCGGCTGCGCCGCTGGCTGGGGGCCTCGGCCGACGGCGAGGCCTTCCTGCCGGAGGCCTACACCGGCAGGATCACCCTGCACCCGGAGGTCTCCAGCGACTGGGAGGCGCTGCAGCTGAAGCTGGCCGGCGGGGTGAACCGTGCCCCGAGCCAGGTGCTGGTCGATGCCCTGACGATGGTGCGGGGAGCCCCCCTGGCCGATGCCGCCCCCGGCCAGTGGCACTGGGCCGAAGAGATGCGCAGCGACATGATCTCGACCATCCGTGACATGGCCGTGGTGCTGGGCCACCGGGCCCTGCAGGTCGGCGACCTCGACACCGCCCGCTGGGCAGCCCACCGGGCGCTGCAGGCAGCGCCGGAGGACGAACTGCTGATGGGCATCAAGATCCGCTGCGAACACCTCAGCGGCAACCGACCCGAGGTGGAACGGATGGTGCTGCAGGTCACCCGGCAGGCACGCCTGGTGGGTTCTGACCTGCATGAGGAGACGGTCGCACTGCTGCAGGAGGTCATGGAGGGACGCCCCCGCAGCCAGCGCGCCTGAGACCCAGCTGGGCGCTGGTCCTGACCCGCCCGTAATTGTGAGCCACGTCACTGAGAATTGCGTCGATCAGCGAAATTACAGCGTTTTCGCAGCTATCGTCCCGGCCAAGGTGTCGACGCGCCCTGGTCGGCGCCCGCGGAACGGGCCCAGCGACGCTGTCCTCCAGGCCCCTCCCCCCTCCATGAACAGGGCCGAGTGACAGGGGACGACCATGGCCCAGCACACCGACGAGACCAGCCTCGAGACCGGAACCCCGGACAATCCGTCCAAGATCACCATCTCCAAGGGGTGGGTCCAGGGCGTGGCCCTGGTCCTGGTCTTCGGCTTCCTGGTGATGGGCATCCTCGCCTATCGCACCTACGGGGACTCCATGCCCCAACCCGAGCAGGTGGTCAGCGAGTCCGGTGAGGTCGTCTACACCTCTGCCCAGATCACCAATGGCCAACAGATCTTCCTGCGCCGCGGGCTTCAGCAGTACGGCTCGGTGATGGGCCACGGCGGCTACCTGGGCCCCGACTACACCGCCGAGTACCTTCGCCTGTCGACCCTGCACGTCACCGAGCAACTGCGCAACAGCGGGGTGAGCGACCCCGAGGCCGCCACCGTCGTGATGATGCGCACCAACCGCTACGACGAGGCCTCCGGCACCCTCACCCTGACCAAGGAGCAGGTGGCCGCCTTCGAGCACGTCCGCTCCTACTACGCGACCTTCTTCGGCGAACCGACCACCAAGCACGGGCTGATCCCCGAGGTGATCACCGACCCGGCCCAGATCCACGACCTGACCGCCTTCTTCGCCTGGACGGCATGGGCCTCGGCGGCCGAACGGCCCGGGCACAGCTACTCCTACACCAACAACTGGCCGCCCGAGCCGCGCGTTGACAACCACCCCACCGCCGACATCCTGGTCTGGTCGGGCATGTCACTGGTGGCGCTGCTGGCAGGCCTGGGTGCCCTGTTCGCCCTCTACGGCCGGTGGAGCCGCAAGATCGGCTGGCACGGCAACGAGGCCCCCTCGCTGAAGTTCCTGCAACCCGGCGAGGTGAAGATCACTCCCTCCCAGAAGGTGACCTCCTGGTTCTTCCTGGTGGTGGCGCTGCTGTTCCTGATCCAGGCCACCCTGGGTGCGGCGATCGAGCACTACCGCGCCGACCTGAGCAGCTTCTTCGGCCTCGACCTGGCCAGGCTCCTGCCGTTCAACCTGGCCCGTACCTGGCACGTGCAGTTGTCGCTGCTGTGGACCGCGGCCTCCTTCCTGGCCGCGGGCATCTTCCTGGCCCCGATCATCTCCGGTCGCGAACCCAGGCGTCAGTCGTGGCTGGCCACCGGCCTGCTGGTCGCGCTGGCCCTGGTCGTCGCGGGCACCCTGACCGGCACCGCGCTGAGCACCTTCGGGGTCGAGTGGGCCGCCGGTTCCCCCTTCTTCGACCAGCAATGGGAATACCTCGACCTGCCCCGGGTCTGGCAAACCCTGCTGGTGATCGGGCTGTTCCTGTGGATCGCGATCGTCTTTCGCGCCATCCGCTCGCGGTTGAAGACCGAGAGCAAGTTCAACATGCCCTGGTTGTTCTTCTACTCCGGGCTGGCCATCCCCGGCTTCTACGCCGTGGGCCTGCTGGCCGGCACCCAGACCCACCTGACCGTGGCCGAGTTCTGGCGGTTCTGGGTGGTCCACCTGTGGGTGGAGGACTTCCTGGAACTGTTCACCACCGTGATGGTCGCCTACATCTTCGTGATGCTGGGCGTGGTGCGGCGCAAGATCGCCATCCAGATCATCTTCCTCGACGTCATCCTCTACTCGGTCGGTGGCGTGCTGGGCACCATGCACCACCTGTACTTCTCCGGCACCCCGGTCGAGCACATGGCACTGGGCGCCTTCTTCTCCGCCCTGGAGGTCATTCCGCTGACCTTCCTGACCGTCGAGGCCTGGACCTTCCTGCAACTGGGCTCCCGGCAGGAGTCCCGCAGCACCGCACCCTTCCCGCACCGCTGGGCGGTCATGTTCCTGGTGTCGGTGGGTTTCTGGAACTTCGTGGGGGCCGGAGTCTTCGGGTTCCTGATCAACCTGCCGATCGTCTCCTACTACCAGATCGGTACCGCGCTGACCGCCAACCATGCCCACGGCGCCATGATGGGCGTCTACGGCATGCTCGCGGTGGGCCTGGCCCTGTTCGCGCTGCGCTACATCATTCCCCCGGATCGATGGCCCGACCGGTTGGCGAAGTGGTCGTTCTGGTCGCTCAACATCGGCCTGGCCTGGATGGTCTTCGCCACCCTGTTGCCGCTGGGCGTGCTGCAACTGTGGTCCTCGGTCAACGAGGGCTACTTTGAGGCACGCACCCTGGGCTACATCGCCCAACCCGGCAACGCCATCCTGGAATGGTTGCGGATGCCCGGTGACGTGATCTTCCTGGTCGGCGGCATCCTGCCCTTCCTGTGGATCACCTGGCTGGGGGTGCGCCACGGCATCAAGGCCACCACCCATGAGCTGGAACCCGAGACCCTGTTCGTCGAGGAGCACCCGCAGGCCCGCCACGACCGCACCGGTGTCTCCGCTGACCTGGGGGACTGAACCGTGTTCGACCAGTTCGAGCCCACCACCTGGTTCGCCCTCGGCTATGCCGTGACCCTGCTGCTGGTGGCCCACGGCATCGACAAGATGTCGCGGCGGGCGGCACTCACCGTCGAGCAGAACCAGCGTGGCGGCTTCGTCTACCACGCCGACCACGATGCCTGGGTCTGCCCCGAGGACCAGTGGCTGTGGCCACAGTCCTTCGATCCCGAGAACCGGGTGATGCGCTACCGGAGCACCCCCTCGGTGTGCAATGCCTGCCCGGTGCGCGACTCCTGCACCACCTCCGACAGCGGACGAGAAGTCCAGCGCCAGGTCGACCCGTGGCCGGCGTCAGAATCTGCCCGGTTCCACCGCGGCATCGCCTGCACCGTGGCGGTGCTGGCCTGCGCTTGGCCGGTCGCAGCCGCCCTGTCGGGGCCCTCGTCGGTGGAGGTGGCGGTGCTGTTGGGCACCACCGTCCTGGTGCTGCTGGGCTCGCTGCCGCTGTGGTCGCACCTGCGCCGCAGCCCGGTCGACCCCGCCGGGGTGCTGTTCCGCCCGGCCGATGACAACGAGGCCGACCGACTGGCGCTCGCGCTGAAGGCCCGTGCCCGCCGCACCCGCTACCGCTCCGACCGTCTGGCCGGGCCCCAGGTTGCCCCGCCGCCGGTCGAGGAACCGGTGGTGCTACCCGTGAGGAGTTCACGATGGAAGCCCTGATCATCACCGTCGTCGCCGTCCTGGTCCTGGGGGCGCTGGTCGTCTCCTGCATCAGGATCATCCGGGAGTACGAACGCGGGGTGATCTTCCGTTTCGGACGGCTGCGCGGCCCGCTCGGGCCCGGCCTGGTGCTGCGGATTCCCGGGGTTGACTCCCTGTTGCGGGTCGAACTGCGCACCATCACCTTGACCATTCCCCCGCAGGAGGTGATCACCAGGGACAACGTGACCGCCCGGGTGAACGCGGTCGTCCTGTTCAAGGTGGTCGACCCGGTGCTCTCGGTGATGGCGGTGGAGAACCACGCCGTCGCGACCTCCCAGATCGCCCAGACCACGCTGCGCTCGGTGGTCGGCCGGGCCGACCTGGACACCCTGCTGGCCCACCGCTCCGACCTCAACGAAGACCTGCGCACCTCGATCGCGTTGCAGACCAAGCCCTGGGGCGTCGAGGTCGAGGTGGTCGAGATCAAGGACGTGGAGATTCCAGAAATGATGCAGCGGGCCATGGCCCGCGAGGCCGAGGCGGAGCGGGAACGCCGCGCCAAGGTGATCAGCGCCCACGGCGAACTGCAGGCCGCCGAGGAACTGCGCGATGCCGCGGCCATCCTGGCCCAGGCACCGGGCTCGTTGCAGCTGCGCTACCTGCAGACCCTGCTCGAGTTGGGTGCCGACCAGAACTCGACGGTGGTGTTCCCGCTGCCGATGGACATCGTCAAGCCATTCCTCAACTCGGTCGAGCAGTTCCTTCCCTCGAAAGGCCTGAATCATGACTCCTCACGACAACACTGAGACCGTGGCCGTCCAGCCCTCGCTGCCGAAGCCCGGGCGGCCGGTGGTGCTGGAGCCGCTGGCACCCGGGGTGTGGACACTGATCCTCGGTGCTGCCCTGGCTGTGCTGGCACCCCTGTTCGGGTTCCTGATCGGCACCACCTACGGGCCAGGAGACGGCTCCCGGGCGATCAACCCGATCGAGCTCGGGCTGATCGCCGGGGTGATCGTCGGTGGCATCGGCGTGGCCATCGCCCTGGTCGGCGCCTGGCGCCTGATCCAGCGCAGCCGTGCCGCCCACGGCGAGGCGGCCCGGCAGGAGGCCGCCAACGCCGAGTAGTCACCGCAGTTGCCCGCCACGGCATAGGCTGAACCCCGGCACGTCGTCGGCAGGCAAGGAAAACACATGGGTTGGGTAGAGGCGATCATCCTCGGAATCCTGCAGGGGCTCACCGAGTTCCTGCCGATCTCCTCCAGTGCGCACCTGCTGATCGCGGGGCAGCTGTTCTTCGAGGGGGACGCCGGGTCGGCCTTCACCGCCGTCACCCAGCTCGGCACCGAGACCGCCGTGGTGCTGTACTTCGCCAAGGACATCTGGCGCATCATCAAGCACTGGTGCCTGTCGCTGGTCGGCAAGGTCGACAAGTCCGACCCCGATGCGCGGATGGGGTGGCTGATCATCCTCGGCTCCATCCCGATCGGCGTGCTCGGGCTGCTGCTGCAGGACTACATCGACCACACCTTCCGCAACCTGTGGGTGACCGTGGCCATGCTGGCCGGGGTGGGCCTGGTCATCGGCCTGGCCGACCGGCTCGCGAAGAACGAGAAGACACTCGACCAGCTCACCCTGAAGGACGGCCTGCTCTACGGCCTGGCGCAGGCCGCCGCCCTGATCCCCGGGGTATCGCGCAGCGGCGGCACCATCGCCGCCGGCCTGGCCATGGGCTACAAGCGTGAGGCCGCCGCCCGCTACGCGTTCCTGCTGGCCATCCCCGCGGTGTTCATGTCGGGGCTGTTCAAGCTCAAGGACGTGCCCGGTGACCCGCGACTGGCCTGGGGTCCGCTGATCGTGGCGACCATCATCGCCTTCGCGATCGGGCTCGCGGTCATCCACTGGCTGCTGAAGTACGTCAGCACCCACAGCTTCAAGCCGTTCGTCATCTACCGGTTGATCCTCGCCGCGGTGCTCGCCGTCCTGCTGCTCACCGGCACCCTGGACGCCGTCCCGGCAGCCGCCGGATAGCCCGGTCCCGCCCAGTCCCCGGTCACTGCGCACTGCTGCCCCCACGGGAGCAGTGCGCAGTGCTGTGATCGGACGAGCCGGTGTGCCTCCGCACTGCTGCCCCCACGGGAGCAGTGCGAAGCCCTGCGTCGCAGCTCGCCGGGCTCCTCTTGACTTACCGTCGGGATTCGCCGACCATACTGGCATGACCGACCATTCGGGATCGCCGGACTATGACCTGCCGGAGGCGCTCGACCTGACCGAGCCCCAGCAGTACCGGGCCCTGTTCGAGCCGACCCGTACCGACATCGTCACCCTGCTGCTCGAACGTGCCGCGACCACCTCCGACCTGGCTGAGGCCCTCGGCAAGCCGAAGGGGACGATCGGCCACCACCTGAAGGTGCTCGCCGACGCCGGCCTCGTCCGGGTGGTGCGCACCGAAAAGGTGCGTGCGCTCGAGGCGAAGTACTACGGCCGGACCGCCCGCACGTTCTACTACCAGCGCCTCGGCGAGGCGGTCGGCAATGAACACCGCATCCTCACCCGCGCGGCCGCCGAGGTGGCCGCGGTGCCCGACCACGGCACCGACCAGGTCTTCGGCGCGGGCCTGCGCTACGCCCGCATCCCCGCCGAACGGGCTGCCGAATGGCACCGGCGCCTGGCCGACCTGCTGGTCGAGTTCGCCGCCGAGCCCCGTGGCGGCGAGACCACCTACGGCGCGGTCTTCGCCCTCTACCCCACCGATCGTCCGGCCATGGGCACCACCTCGCACGAACCGGGCGACGCATGACACAGACCACGCCCCAGGCCCCGCCGCGGCTGGGCGGCAACTACGCACGCTTGTTCTCGGCCTCGGCGCTGGCGAACCTGGGCGACGGCCTGATGGCGGTCGCCGTGGTGTGGCTGGCCTCGGCGCTGACCCGCGACCCCACCGCCATCGCCCTGGTCGGGCTGGCCTCGCGGCTGCCGTGGCTGTTGTTCTCCCTGCCGGCCGGGGTGCTCAGCGACCGCTACGACCGACGGCTGCTGGTCGGGGCGATGGACGTGGTGCGCTGCGTGGTCGTCGCCGCCTTCGGGCTGCTGTTGTGGTTCCACCAACACGACCTGCCCACCCCCGAGGCGTTGGCAGCCGGCGCCGCTCCTCCGCCGAACGCGAACCTGCTGCTCGGGGCACTCGTGGGCGGTGCGCTGCTGCTCGGTTGCGCCGAGGTCGTGCGCGACAACACCGCCCAGTCGTTGCTGCCGTCAGTGGTTGACCGCTCACTGCTGGAGAAGGCCAACGGACGCCTGTGGGCCGCCGAAACGACCATGAACCAGTTCGTCGGCCCCCCGCTGGCCGGGGTGCTGGTCGCGGTGTCGGTGGCCTGGCCGTTCATCGGCAACGCGGGCCTGCTGGCTGCCTGTGCGGTGCTGGTGTTCTCGCTGCGGGGGAACTTTCGGCCCGGGGGTGCGGCGTCGGGCCGGATCAACTTCCGCGCCGAGATCAGCGAAGGGTTCCGGTGGCTGTGGGGCCACCACCTGCTGCGGGCGTTGGCGGTGGCCCTGGGCGTGATGAACCTGGCCGGCTCGCTCGCCGGTGTGGTCTTCGTGCTGTTCGCCCAGGAGGTGCTCGGCCTGTTCGACGGCTGGAAGTTCGGCGTGCTGCTCAGTGGTGCGGCGGCCGGTGCCGTGATCGGGTCGGTCCTCGCCGACCGGGTCATCGCACGGCTCGGGGAGGCCCGGGCCCTGCTGGTGTCGATCACCGTGATGGCGGTGACCCTGTTGTTCACCGCCGTGGTGTCGTCGGCCGCCCTGGTGTGGTTGGCGCAGCTGCTGTCCGGCGCCATGGTGGTCGTCTGGAACGTCATCACCGTCTCGCTGCGCCAACGGATCATCCCCGACCACCTGCTGGGCAGGGTGAACTCGGTCTACCGCTTCTTCGGGTGGGGCACGATCTCGATCGGCACCCTGGTCGGAGGCCTGCTGGTGAGCTGGTCACAACCGTGGCTGGGCCGTGAGTGGGCGCTGCGGGCCCCGTTCGTGGTGGGCGGCGCCCTGTACCTGGCGGTGCTGGTCTTCGCCGCCCGCCGGTTCACCCAGGACCGGATCGACCACGCCCGCAGCGCCGCGGAGGCGCCCGTCAGCGGCTGAGCACGTACTCACTGGACGAGAACCAGGGCGTCACTGGATGGATACCGTCTTAGGTGGCGGGTTTTCCTGCTCCCGGGGAGGAAAACCCGCCACTTAAGGCCCGCGCGGCACGGCAGCGATCCCAGCCGCCCACGACCGGCTCGGCACTGCTGCCCCCACGGCAGCAGCACAGGGGAACCCACCAGTCAGGCGGTGGCCCGCTGCCAGGGCCCGGTGACCACGCGCCCGGCACCCACCCCAGCAGCCACCCGAGCGCCGGCTGCCTGCGTGCCAACCTGCTCGGCGACCGCCCAGTCGTCCATGACGCGGACGGGGCCCGGGGCGGTCTTCAGCCCCAGGCGCCACCCGCGCAGGCAGGCGGCCACCCAGGTGGCGGTGCTGCAGTCAGCGGTCAACGTGTGGCTGATCGTCTGGTCGACCCACTTCTGGGCGCGGGCGACCACCTGCAGCACGGCGTCCACCGAAGCCACCTGCCCACCAGCGGGCTGCAGCCCCGGGCTGGTCCCGGCGGGCACCAGCCCCGGGGCGTCCGGGCTGATGCTGAGCAGGGCCGCGTTGCGCAGGCCGCCCGCCACCTTGAGCCGCAGCCGGTCCCAGTCGAGCCGGGCGGCCACCAGGCCGCGGCGCCCCTCGAGCATGTCGAGGGTGTCGATCGGCACGAGTCCCCGGCTCCACCCGGACGAGTGGACCGAGGCGAATGAGCCCCGCTCCCGGGCCAGGTCCGCCGAGGCGTCGATCGCATGCCACGAGATGAACTCGAGCAGCCGGTCGGCCAGCACCCGGGCAGCGGACGAGCCGTAGCCCAGCCCCAGGGCCTCGACCAGGTCACCGAAGCCGGCCACCCCCAGCGCCAACCGCCGGTCGGGATCGGTGACCGGGGCCAGGTCGACGCCCTCGTCCAACCGGCGGACCGCCCGTCGGACCGCCCCGGCCAGTCGGACCCACTCGACACCCACGCCGGGAGCGGCCAGGAACTGGGCCACGTTGAGCACACCGCGCCGCCCGGGTTCGGACCCCGGCACTCCCCCGCCGAGGTCACGGCCGGCGACGGCGTCCTTCCAGACCAGCGCCGTGACCCGCCCGGCGCGCAGCAGGCCCACCAGGTCGGCAAGGTGGTCCCTGGCACCGACGCGCCGGTGGGCCACTCGTCCAGCGCCGGCCAGGGCGACGTACTCCCCGTAGCGTTCAGCGAACGCGGCGCCGTCCAGCTCGGCCAGGTCAGCGGCTCGTCCGGTGTCGAACAGGCACCAGGTGCGGTCGTCGGCCACCCGTTGCATGAACTCGTCGCTGAGTCCGATGGTGCCCGGCGCACCGGGCGCCCGGTCGGTGGCGGGGTGGTGGAGTTGCCAGTCCTCGATGATCATGAATGCTGTCGTCCCTCGTGAAGCAGTCCGGATGCTTCCGCACCACCGGGGACGATCGGGTCTGGCGCCCAACGCCTGCCCACAGGCCGGCGTGACGCACGGATCCCGGGCCCTCCCACGGAGCCGCGGACCCCCACCGACGGTGGGGCGCTGGCAGGTCTTCGGACTCGTGGGCATTCGTGCTTCCTACTGCCCGTCGCTTCCCGGACCGTGTGGTCCAGTGCTTGATGACGGGGTTCGTTCCCACTTACCGCTGCGGGGCAGTCCCGGATTCCCACCGGGTTCCCTGTTGTCTCCCCCACCCGCTTCTCGTGCGATCGGCAGGTGTGGGAACCAGCTGCAGTCCCCACTGTAGCGGGCCACGGACGCGCCGGGGTGGGCGGCCGGCCGCGACGAAGTTTCCCACACTTGGTCGCTTCTCGAATGGCCCGCGTACCGTGGAAGCACAGAGCAGTTTGTCTTGCGAGCGCAGGAGCGGTGAGAGTTGACCAGCACACACCCGGCCCCCGGCACCCTCGAACCCATGACCGAGGCCCGCGGTCACGACACCGGCCCCGACGCCCGTGGTACCGACTGGACCCAGACCGAGGCCGCGGCGGCCCTGTCCCACTTCGAGGTGGACGCCGAGGCCGGGTTGTCCGACGACAAGGCCGCTGCACAACTGGCCAGCCATGGCCCCAACGAACTGGTCAGCGCCCCACCCGAACCGGGTTGGAAGAAGCTGCTGCGCCAGTTCCAGGACCCGCTGATCTACCTGCTGCTGGCCGCCATCGTGATCTCGCTGGCCGCCTGGGTCGCCGAGGGCGCCCACGGGGTGCCCGTCGACGCGATCGTGATCCTGGTCATCGTCATCGCCAACGCGGTGCTCGGTTACGTGCAGGAGTCCAGGGCCGCCGATGCGGTGGCCGCGCTGCAGAAGATGGCCCAGGTCACCAGCACCGTGGTGCGCGGCGGGCAGACCGTGCGCGTCCCGGCCGCAGAACTGGTGCCCGGCGACGTCATGCTGCTGGCCGAGGGTGACTCGGTCGGCGCCGACGCACGCCTGCTCAGCACGGCCTCCCTACAGGTCGCCGAGGCCTCACTGACCGGCGAGTCGACCGCGGTCACCAAGTCACCGGCGGTGATCGAGGGTGAGGTGCCGCTCGGCGACCGCACCAACATGGTCTTCAAGGGCACCGCGATCACCCAAGGCACGGGACGAGCGGTGGTGACGGCCACCGGCATGGACACCGAGATGGGCCACATCGCCACGATGCTCGCCCAGACCGAGCAGGAACCCACCCCGCTCAGCAAGGAAGTCGACTACATCGGCAAGACGCTGGGCATCGCGGTGATCATCATCGCCCTGGTCGTCATGGTCGCGATCTGGCTGACCAGCGGCATCTCGTCACTGCAGGACGCGGTCGACGTGCTGCTGGTCGGCGTGTCGCTGGCGGTGGCGGCGGTGCCGGAAGGGCTGCCGGCGATCCTGTCGGTGGTGCTGTCGATCGGCGTGCAGGCGATGAGCAAGCGCAACGCCATCGTGAAGAACCTGTCCTCGGTCGAGACCCTCGGCTCGGCCTCGGTGATCGCCTCCGACAAGACCGGCACCCTCACCCGCAACGAGATGACCATGGTCAAGGTGCGTTCCCGCTCCGGCGAGACCCAGGTCACCGGCGTCGGGTACGCCCCCGACGGCAAGGTGTTGGTGGACGACACCCCCCTGCTCGAGACCGATCCCGAACTCGACCTGCGTGAGGAGGACATTGTCGTCCTCTCGGGCGGGACGCTGGCCTCCGACGCCGAGATCCAACAGGACGAGGACGGCAACTGGCAGGTCATCGGCGACCCGACCGAGGCGGCCTTCGTGGTCGCCGAGCGGAAGGCCGGCCTGACCGAACGGCGCCAGGAACGCTTCCAGCGGATGGGTGAGGTGCCGTTCACCAGCGAACGCAAGATGATGTCGGTGGTCGTGGACGACTACGACTACCCCCTGCCCGGCCGCGAGGGCACCCCCGTGCTGATCGCCAAGGGCGCACCGGACGTGCTGCTGGCCAAGTGCACCCACTTCCGGGAGGGCCTCGAGGTCCGCCCGCTGACCCAGGAGAACATCGACGGGGTCAACGCCGACGTGGCGTCCATGTCGCAGCAGGCGCTGCGCACGCTGGCGGTGGCCTACCGCGAGCTCGACGCCGAGGAGTACGCCCGCTACACCCTGCCCGACGGAAGCTTCGACTCCGAGGCCGGCCTGGAACTGGAACGCGACCTGATCTTCGTGGGCACCGTCGGCATCATCGACCCGCCCCGTTCGGAGGCCGCCGAGGCGATCGCCGAGGCGCGCCGCGCCGGGATCCGCGTGGTGATGATCACCGGTGACCACCCCGACACCGCGCTGCGGATCGCCCAGGACCTCGGCCTGGCCGGCCCCGACGACCGGACCCTGTCCGGCCCGGAACTGGACAAGCTCAGCCCCGAGCAACTGCGCGCCGAGGTCGAGGAGGTCTCGGTCTTCGCGCGGGTCGCCCCCGAACACAAGCTGCAGATCATCCAGGCCTTCCAGGACAACGGCCAGATCATCTCGATGACCGGTGACGGCGTCAACGACGCCCCGGCGTTGAAGAAGGCCGACATCGGCGTGGCCATGGGCATCACCGGCACCGAGGTCTCCAAGGAGGCCGCGTCGATGATCCTCACCGATGACAACTTCGCCACCATCGTCGCGGCGGTCCGGCAGGGGCGGGTGATCTTCGACAACATCCGCAAGTTCCTGCGCTACCTGCTCTCGTCCAACATGGGTGAGGTCTGCACCATGTTCTTCGGGGTGATCTTCGCCGGTGTGCTCGGGCTGACGGGTCACGGCGAGGCGATGGTGGTGCCGCTGTTGGCCACCCAGATCCTGTGGATCAACCTGGTCACCGACTCGGCCCCGGCGCTGGCGATGGGTGTTGACCCCGATACCGATGACGTGATGGCCAAGAAGCCCCGCAAACCCACCGAGCGGGTGGTCAACGGGCAGATGTGGTCGGGGATCATCCAGATCGGCCTGGTGATGGCGATCGTCACCCTTGCCGCGCTCGACATCTTCCTGCCCGGCGGCCTGGTCGAGGGCAGCGGGACGGTCGAACTGGCCCGCACCGCAGCCTTCACTACCCTGGTGTTCGCCCAGTTGTTCAACGCGTTCAACTCCCGTTCGGAGCACACCTCGGCGTTCCACAAGATGTTCACCAACAAGTGGCTGTGGGCGGCTGTCGCGTTCGGCCTGGTCACCCAGGTGCTGGTGGTGCACGTGCCGTTCCTGCAGTCGGCCTTCGACACCACGGCGCTGTCGCTGGGCCAGTGGCTGACCTGTTTCGCGCTGGCGTCCGGGGTGCTCTGGTACGACGAACTGCGCAAGATCATCATCCGCGCCGGCATGAAGCGCCGCGGCGAACTGGTCTGAGTGCGCGGGCCGGTCGTCCGTTTGGCGGACGAGCTGTCCACCGGCTGGTCGTCCACCGGGGGGCTCGTGCCGCGGTGGTGACCCGCCCGGCTGGGAGGATGGTGGTGTGACCCCTTGCATCGCCCGACTCCCCTTGCGCCGCTGGTTGGCGGTCGTGGTGCCGGCCCCGGTGGCCGCGGTCCTGGTTGCGCTGGGTGTGCGCGCCGAATTGGACACCCGTTTCGTGGAGCCGGGCACCGCCGACCTGGTTGCTGCCCTGGTGGGCGTGCTGCTGCTGGGGGTCGCTGCGTTGATGGTGCGCAGCTGGGTGGTGCGCGCCGAGGTGGACGACCAGGAACTGCGCATCGTCCGCCCGCTGCGCCCGACGCTGCACTTCGGGTTGGCCGACCATCGCTTCGAGATGACCTTCCGCCACGACGATGACGAGAACGACATCTCCTCCTCCGACCTGCACGTGGTCGGCCTGGACGGCAGCCGGCAGGAGTTCATGCTCCACTTCGGCAAGAGTACTGACGGTGACTTCTTCACCGAACTGGTGGCCCGCAAGCGCGCGGTGGACCTGGCGACCTCGCCGCTGGTGTGAGCCCGCCGACCGGGAGCGGGGCGGCTCGCAGGTCGTGTCAGGGGTCGGTGCAAGAATGACCAGCATGACCGACAAGGTGGTCGAGCTGACCGACAAGGAACGCCAGGTTCGTGGCCTGGATGCCCTCGGGCGGGCACTCGCCCCACTGGTCGAGCAGCGGATGAGCGCCTTGCATGGCGCTGACTGGGTGCGCCTCCACGAGGCTGACGAGACCGAGCGCCGTGGCGTGGCCCACCGTTTCGACCCGACCGACCCGCGGGCGCTGCTGCGCCTGCTGCGCCACCAGCGGTTCCACGGGGTGGACGCCGGGGTGAGGGCCCACCTCGACGAACTCATCGAGGCCGGCAACCGGGCCGCCCACACCACCAGCATCAGCCGCGCCGAGGCGGACCGCGCCCTCGAGACGATGCTGCTGGTCGCCGAGGCCCTCGACCTGGTCGAGGTCCGCGACGAGTTGACCGAGCTGCTGGCCGCCGCCACGCCCGGCAACCGTGGCCCCGAGACACCCGCGCCACCGCCGCCACCGCAGGCGCCGGTGGACGAGCAGAGTTCGGTCACCTCGAACCAGGCCGGCGCCGCCGACGGCCTCGCGACGTTGCTGGTCACCACCGGCGACCTGCTCGTCGAGGTCACCCACCTGACCACGATCAACTACGCGCTGGTGCACAACTCGGTCTCCCCCATCCGTTCGGTGACGCTCACCAACACCTCAGGGCGGACGATGGAGTCGGTGCGCCTGGAGTTGGCACTGGACTCACCCCTGCCCGAGCACCCGGTGGGGGCCCCGCTGGTCATCACCGTCAACAGCCTCGGCCCGCGCGAGGTCATCGATGTCGCCTCGAGCCGGCTCGAGTGGCGACTGTCCAGCGCCCCGTTCCTGGCCTTCACCGAGGCCGTGGGCACCACGCTGCACCTGAGGGTCACAACCGAAGGTGCCGACAGTGCCCCGCTCGGTAGCGACAGCGCCGGGGTGCGGCTGCTGGCCTTCGACGAGTGGTTCGCACGGGGCATCCCCGAGCTGGTGGCGGCGTTCGTCCGACCCAACGACCCCGCCATCGCCACCCTGGTCGACAAGGCCTGCGACCTGCTCGACCAGCGCACCGGGTCACCGTCGCTGCAGGGCTACCAGGCCGGGCCCGAGCGGGTGCACCAGATCGCCGAGGCGATCTATGACGCCCTGGCCGGTGTCGGGGTGCGCTACCTGGAGCCGCCGCCGTCATTCGAGACCACCGGGCAGCGGATCCGGTCGCATTCGGTGGTGCTCGGTGAACGGATGGGCACCTGCCTGGACCTGACCTGCCTCTACGCGGCGGCGCTGGAATATGCCGGGCTGCACCCGGTGGTCGTGGTGGTCGAGGGCCATGCGTTCACCGGGTTCCTGACCGACGACAACCAGTTGCCGTTGGTGGCCGTGGACCGCGCCTCGACGATCTCGACCCTGGTCGGCACCCCGCTGTTCGACGCGGTCGAGACCACCGCTGCGACCGCCGGGAACACCGTCAGCTACGACGAGGCCCGTGGGCTGGTGCATCAGTGGTGGTACCCCGCCCCCGACAAGGTGCGATACCTGGTCGATGTGCACCGGGCCCACCGGCTGGTGCGCCCGTTGCCGAACGTGCGCACTGAGGGCGAGGTGACCATCGTCGAGGTGCTGCAGGGTCCGATGACCGCCCCCGAACGGCGGGGGTCGTCGTCCACGCCGTCGACCGAGCCGGGTGGCGCTGCTGAACCCCAGGCCCCGCCGCGGGTGCAGGCCTGGCAGCGTGAACTGCTCGACATGAGCTACAACAACCCGCTGCTGCGGCTGCGCAAGGCCTCCAGCCTGCAGTTGCACGTCCCGGCGGGGTCGCTGGGGGCCTTCGAGGACGAGATCGCCTCCGGGCAGCGGTTCCACCTGATGCCTGAGGACTCCCTCGCCGACCTGCACCAGGCCCAGGGTGCGGCCCATGCCGGTGAGGTCGACCCCGAGGTGCTGCGGCGGGTGCTGCTCGAGGAACAGGTCGTCCATGTCGCTGCGACGACGACCGCCCACCAGAAGCAACTGACCAGCCTGCTGCGCCGGGCCCGGCTCAGCCAGGAAGAGACCGGCGCCAACAACCTCTACCTGACCCTGGGCACCCTGCTGTGGGACGAGCGCGGCAAGGCGGGGCGGGCGCCGCTGCTGCTGGTGCCGGTCAAGCTCACCGCCGGGCGCGGCAACCGCACGTTCAAACTCGACCACGACACCACCCGCGACATGCAGCCGAACTACTGCCTGGTCGAGAAACTGCGACTGATGCGGGGCGTCGACCTGCCGATGCTGGTCACCCCGTTCACCGACGACAGCGGGGTCGACGTCGACGCGGTGCTGGCGCGGTTGCGGATGGAACTGCTGGCCCAGGGGCTCAGCGAGTTCCAGGTCGAAGAGAGCGCCCACCTGAGCCTGGTGCAGTTCTCCACCCTGGAAATGTGGCGTGACCTGCGGCAAAGCTGGCCGGTGTTCATGGAGCGGCCCGTGGTCAAGCACCTGGTCGACACCCCGGGGCTGCCGTTTCTCGACGGCATCGACCCGCCGGCGTACGACCCTGCCGCCGAGGCCACCACCTACCTGCCGATCCCCGCTGACGGTTCCCAGATCGAGGCGGTGCGCTGGGCTGCGGCCGGCAAGTCGTTCATCCTGGAGGGACCGCCGGGCACCGGCAAGTCGCAAACCATCACCAACCTGGTCGCCCACCTGCTCTCGGCGGGCCAGCGGGTGCTGTTCGTCGCCGAGAAGCAGGCCGCGCTCGACGTGGTGAAGCGGCGTCTGGACGAGGTGGGGCTGGGCACGTTCAGCCTTGACCTGCACGGCCGCACCCAGACGGTGGGCGCGGTGCGTGAGCAGCTCAGCAGCGCCTTCGAGGCGGTCGCCCAGCCCTCCCCCACCTGGGAGCCGCTGCGGGCGACCCACCGCAACCGGGTCGAGTCGCTGTCGCACTACCCCGCGCAGTTGCACGAGTTGGGGCCGGTGGACCTGTCGGCCTGGTCGGCGCGGCAGATCCTGCTGGAGCTGACCGAGAGCAGTGACGTGGTGCCGCTGCCGACCCCACGCCAGGTGGTCAGCGGGCAGGTGCCGCTGGCCGAGCTCTACGAGGTCGCGCAGACCCTGGGCGATGCGCTCAGCGCGCTGGGCAGGTCTCCGGCCGCGGTGCCGTGGCGGCTGGCCGGCCCGGTGGACCCGGCCACCCTCGACCGGCCGCGGGTGACGGCGGCCCTGGAGGCCATGTGGCGCGCCGAGGCCGCCGTGACGGACCCGGTGCTGCGTGAGCTGGTGCGGCGTGCGTTCAGCCCGGCCCAGTTCGCTGCGGCCGCCCGCTGGGTCGAGACCGTCCACCGCGGCGGGGCGCATTCACCGCAGGAGGCGCGCCGGCTGGCCGGTGACCAGTGGCTCGCGCGGGCGCAAGCCGACCGTGCGGCAGTTGAGCGGTTCCGCGAGGATCACGCGGCGGCGCTGGGACCGTTCCAGCCCTCGGTGCTCACCCTCGACCTGGGCGGGCTGCAGCACCGCTCGATGCTGGCCGAGGCCAAGTGGTTCGGCAAGAAGAAGGCCCGCCTGGCGATCATCGCCGACCTGGCCGCCCACCTTCGTCCGGGTGCCTCGTTGGAGCACCGTGACCTGGCGCCCGCGCTGCAGCGGCTGGTCGGCCTGCAGGGCAGCGTCGCCCAGGTGCGCGCGCAGGTCTCGCAGTTGCCCGGATTGGCGCTGCACCCCGGCTGGAACCCGTTGGACGACCGGGACACCGCCGACCACCACGCCCAGGTGGGGGCGTGGGTCGCGGCCCGCGACCTGGACCGGGAGCTGGCCGAGGACCCCGAGCTGGACCGGGTCGCCCCACAGTTGTTGCAGTCACCTCCACAGCAACCGGGGACGGCACTCGATGAGTTGGGCTCGGCGTGGGCGCAACTCACCCAGGCCCTGGGCAGCACCCCTGACGACCTACGTTTCTGGGCCTCCGGACGCAGCCGCGAACAGGCGCTGGCCGCCGACGGACCCGCGTGGAAGGCCGATGCCGACCAGGGTTCCTTCATCCAGCTCGGACGCTGGCTGCGGGTGCGCCACAGCTTGGGCCGGATCACTGACTGGGGCCTGGTGGCCATTGACCCGCCGGTCCGCAGCGGTGAACTGCGTGGGCCCGACGTGGCGACCACCGTCCGCATCGGAGTCGCGGCGGCAGCACTCGGGGAACGTCTGGAGTCCACCGGCCTGATCGGTTTCGACCCGCAGGAACGAGCGCGGATGACCGCGGCGTTCCTGGGCTCCGGCAGTGAAACCCGTAGTCGGATGGTGCACGAACTGCCGGCCAGGATCATCGGTGGGCGCAGCTTCGACCCGCTGCAGCGGGTGGGCATGGTCGCCGACCTGCGCCAGCAGTTGGGGCGGCGCCGTGGTGGGATGTCGATCCGCCAGATGATGACGAACTTCGGGGAGGTGATCACCCAGGTCACGCCGTGCTTCCTGATGAGCCCCAGTTCGGTGGCGCGGTTCCTGCCGCCGGACTCGGTCGACTTCGACGTGGTGGTCTTCGACGAGGCCTCCCAGATCAGGGTGCCCGATGCGATCGGGGCGATGGGCCGGGGTCGCAGCGTGATCATCGTGGGTGATTCCCAACAGATGCCACCGTCATCGATGTTTGCGGCCAGCCGCGGCTCCGAGGACGACGAGTTCAGCGAGGACGATGACCTGCCGGTGCCGGCCGACATGGACTCGATCCTCACCGAGGGCGTCGAGTCGCGGCTGCCGAGCCTGCTGCTGAGTTGGCACTACCGGTCCCGCGACGAGTCACTGATCGCCTTCTCCAACCGCACCTACTACCAGAACAGGCTGTCCAGCTTCCCCACCCCACCCGAGGCCGGGTCGGGCTCGGCGGTCTCCCTGCGCAACGTCGGTGGCAGCTGGGAGGGCGGGCGCGCGGGCGCGAACCGCGTCAACCGGGCCGAGGCCGATGCCATCGTCGCCGAGGTGGGCGAACTGCTCGCCGCCGATGCGGGCCGCACGATCGGTGTGGTCACCTTCAACACCCAGCAGCGTGACCTGGTCACTGACCTGCTCGAGGGCCTGGCCGAGTCGGACCCGCTGGTCGCGGCAGCCCTGCAACGTGAGGACGAACCGCTGTTCGTGAAGAACCTCGAGAACGTGCAGGGTGACGAACGTGACGTGATCCTGTTCAGCCTGGCGTTCGCGAAGAACCACCGCGGACGGGTGCCACTGAACTGGGGCCCATTGACGAGGTCGGGCGGTGAGAAGCGACTCAATGTCGCCATCACCCGCGCCAAGCAGCAGGTCATCGTGTTCAGTTCCTTCGAGCCGCACGAGCTGGACCTGAGCGGGTCGACCTCACTCGGCCTGGCCCACCTGAAGGACTACCTGCAGGCCGCCAAGTCGGGCGACGAGACCGCCGCGGTGCAGTCCCGGGCACCGATGCGTGACCGTCACCTGGAGCAGATCGCCGCTCGGCTGCGGGCGGCCGGGCTGCAAGTGCGGGAACGGGTGGGCCTGTCGGACTTCGCGGTCGACCTGGCGGTGCGGCTGGAGGATCGTCCGTGGTTGGCGGTGCTGTTGGACGGCCCGGCGTGGGCCGCGCGGTTGTCCGTCGGTGACCGGGACGGCCTGCCCCGCACGGTGCTGACCGGGTCGATGGGCTGGGCCGAGGTGTTCCGCTTGTGGCTGCCCGCCTGGGTGCGTGACCCGGACCAGGAGGTGGCCCAGATCGTCGAACGGGCGAGCCTGCTCACCCATGAGGCGGTTCCGGACTCGGCTGCGGCTGGGGGTGGGGGCTCGGCGTCGGTGTTCCAACGCCCGGACGCGGGGGCTGCCGGTGGAGTGGGCCCGGTGCTGCCGGACGAGGGGTCTGCTGACGACCGAGGTGCTGAGGGCGGGGCTGCTGTCCTGAGGTCTGTCGCCGACGGGTCCGGGGACGATGCGGCCGCGGGGTTGGCGGCGACCGCCGCGGTGACCGGGGCCGGGATGGTCGGCTCCGGGGAGCCGGGCGGGGTCGCCCCTGGCCAAGCCGGGGGTCCGGCTCCGGCCGGGGCGCCGGCCCGGGCTGCGAACGAATACCGCCCAGCCCACGAGGAGGTGGTCGGCCCGAGCAGCGTGCTGGACCTGCGCTCGCAGCGGGCACGCGACGAGGTGGTCGTCCAACTGGCCGATGTCACCGCAACCGAGGGACCGATCCTGCTCGACCGGTTGCTGAAGGTCGTCAGCCTCCGGTTCGGGTTGGCCCGGTTGGTGGCGACCCGGCGGCAGTCGTTGGCCGGGCTCGTCCCGCATGCCCGCCTCACTGAAGAACCCAACGGTGACGTGGTCGTCTGGCCACCGGAGATCGACCCCAGCACGTACTCGGGGTACCGGGTGCCGGTGTCAGGCTCGCGTGATGTCGACCAGGTGCCCTACCCGGAACTGGCGTCCGCGCTGATGGGCGTCGTCCAGGGCGCCCACGCCGTCCAGGCCGAGGACGCGCTGCGCGAAACACTGCGGGAGTTCGGCGGCACCCGGCTCACCCCGAAGGTCCGTGAGCGCCTCGACGAGGTGCTGCAGTGCCTGCTGCAGCAGGGGCGGCTGGAGGATCGTGACGGGTTGCTCCGCGTGGCCGAGACCCCGGGGTCTCCCTGAGCCGCGCCTGAGCGGGTGGGCTCTAGCGGCGGCGCCCCACGGCCATGTTGGCCAGCCCGGCGATCACGACCAGGGTCGCCGCGACGGTGGGCAGCCACATCGCCACTGCGGAGCCATGGGCCTGCCCGATCGCGCCGGTCACGGCGGAGGCGAGGGACTGCCCCACGATCACCCCGGATCCCAGCATGGTCATGGCGGTGGCCGAGCGTCCCTTGGGGCTGAGTCGTACGCCGATGCCGAACAGGGTGACCAGGGTGGGTCCGACGCCGCAGCCGGCAACCAGCAGGGCGACCACGATCCACGTCAGGTTCAGCCCGGCCAGGGCGTAGCCGATCACGCCGAGCAGCATGACCGCCGCGAAGCTGATCCAGCGGGCAGCCAGGGTGAAGTTGGCCGGCAGCCAGATCACCCCGATCGCGAAGATCGCCGAGCCCAGCCCCATCGCGCCGTAGACGATGCCGGCCGACTCGGACGAGCCGAGGTCACCCATCGCCGAGGTGAGTGAGGTGAGCGTAGCCCCGAAGAACAAGCCCACCCCGAAAGTGCCGAGCACCGCCAGCAACAACCCGGGGGCCAGCAGCTCACGGGCCGGGGCCACTTCGGCGCGCGCTTCGTCGTGGCGGGTACCGGCCGGTGCACTGGGGTGCAGCGCGAAGGCCCCAACGAACACCACCGACAGGACCGCCGCCAGCACCAGCGGAGCGGCGGGGTGGATCAGGGCAGCCACCAGGCCGACCAGCACCGGGCCAATCACGAAGTTGATCTCGTCGGCCATCGACTCATAGGCCATCGCCCCGTTGAGGGCACGCTCCCGGAATTCGCGCGGGGCTCGGGAGAGGATGAGGTTGCCGAGCCGGGTGCGCGACATCGGGCCGACCTGCGGGGAGAAGGCGCCGATCGCCAGTGCCGTGGCCAGGATCGCCACGTCCGGCAGGGGGCTGTAGGCCACCCAGGCCAGCAGTGCCAGCAGGGCTCCGCTGGCGATTGCCGAGGTGATCAGGACGGGACGCTGCCCGAACCGGTCGGCCGCAGCCCCGATCAGCGGCCCGAACAGCGCGGTGCCGATGCCGACGGCGGCGGACGCGGCCCCACCGAGGGCGAGCGAGTCACGCGCGGCCACCACGAGGGTCAGGTTGCCGACGACCATCATCGCGTAGGGCAGCCGGGCCATGAACGCGATGGGGAAGAACGCCCAGCCGATGGCAGAGACCACGCCTGCGCGCGGTGGACGTTCACTGGTCTGGGTCACCGCGACAGACTAGACCACCCATCCCCGCGGATGCGCCAGTTCCTGCCTGGAATCGCCTGCGGCAGGGATGGAACGGGGCAGGAAGTTGCGCATCCGCATGATTTCAGAGGTGTCTCGGAGGACGAATGCCGCCCGGCCGGGCTGCGCCCCGGGTGCCCCCGTCGTCCGGAGTTGTCCACAGATTTCCGGAGCGGCCTTCGGAATGGCCCACCGGCGGGCGAGGATGAACGCATGCGACACCATCCCCTCACGCGCGCCGCTGCCGGCCTGGCAGTGGTGGTGGCGTTGTCCGGCTGCCAGGGCGGCGACGTGGCGAACACCCCTGCGCCATCGATCTCCCCGATCCTGCCGACCGCTGTCACCACAACCCCCACCCCGGACGAGCCGTCTGCGACACCTTCCGTGATGCCGACATCCTCGTCCCCGCTGATAACCAGCCGACCCACCACGTCGGCCGACCTGGAGACCCTCGCCGCCGAAGCCGAACAGCTCTACATCGAGTACAAGACCCTCCGCCTGAAATACGAAGCCGAAGGTGGCATCGATGGCCCCCTCCCCGAAGACCTCAAGAAGTACGTGGCGGGATTCGAGTCGCAGAGCGCCGAGGCCGTCCTGAAGGACGCCCACCAAGCTGGGAGCCATCTCGAACTCACCGAGAACCTGCGCTTCGTCCGTCTGGGAACCTTCATGGACAATCTGGAACCCGAGTCGCTCATCGGCCTCAGGATGTGCGATGACGGCAGCAAGGTCGTCCACGTCTCAGCCGACGGCACGCGACGGCCCGCGGCGATCCTGCGCCACTGGAGCGAGTTCGCTCGTGGCCCTGAAGGCACGCTCCAAGTGATCTACAGCGAGGTCGAGCGGGTGTCATCATGCGACGCCTGATCCTTGTTCTGGCCCTTGTCGGCCTGATGCTCGCCAACAGCGTTGTGCAGGTCGCCCACGCTAAGGGGTCATGTGGTGGCGCCACCCATGACAGCTCGGTCTCGGCGGGGTGCTCCATCGGAGGCAACACCAAGCACATCGACACCGGACAGACACCCACCAGCAAGCCGGTCACCGCGAAGCCCTGCCTGACACCCGGCGGCCAACCGATCCCCTGTTCGTTGCCGTTCACCACGTCCAACCCGGTCACACCGGCACCGACGGTGGACGTCCAGGCTGTTGCCCGGTCCGCGGCCCTGTCCCTGGAGCTGCCATTGCCCACGCCGATCATCGGACCCGACCCCGCTCGCAACCAGTGGAACATGATCCCGGTCGGCTTCCCGCTCTGGGTCTGGACCGAGCACCCCCGTCAGCTCGGCGCGAGCACCACCGAGCAGGGCATCACCATCACCATGACCGCCACGGCAGGGCCCACGTCCGTCAACTTCGGCGACGGCACCACCATCACCTGCCACACGATGACCCGCCGGCCACAGATCCTCAACCCGGCAGCCCAGCACTCGCCCGACTGCGGCCACGTCTACCAGGACAAGTCCCACTACACCATCACGGCCACCACCCCCTGGACCGTGCAGTGGCACGCCCTCGGCCAGACCGGGACCCTCACCCTGACCACCACAGCCAGCACCACGCTCCGGGTCGGCGAACTCACCGCCGTCCTCGTCCCCAACCCCTGATCCGCGACCCCAACCCCCGATCCCCACCGCCAACCCCGCGGATGCGCAAGTTCCTGCCAGGAATACTCGCTGGCAGTGAAGGAACGGGGACGAAACCTGCGCAAACTCGGGGTTGGGGCCACCGAGGGGCGGGGGCGTCCCAGTGGGGCAGCCGGGACCAACCCCCACCACCGGCAGGAAGACCAACCCCCACCGGGCAGGGGGACCAGCCGCTCGGTCGGAGCCGAGCAAAGACAGACTCACCGACCGGCGGGGACCAGTTCCACGACCCGGTCGCAGCGCTCGATCAGGGCCCGGTCGTGGGTGAGCACCAGCACGGCCTTGTCGGCGGTCGCCGCGAACACGTCGTTCACCAGCCGCTCGGCGGTCTCGTGGTCGAGGTGCTCGGTTGGCTCATCGAGGATCAGCAGGTCCCGCTCACCCACGACCACCCGGGCGAAGGCCAGTCGGCGCCGCTCTCCCCCGGACAGCCCGGCACCTCCCTCACCGACCACCCGCGCGGGGTCGAGGTCGAGCCCGGCCCGCGCCAAGGCCTGGCGCACCTCGTCGTCCGAGGCATCCTTGTGGCCGATCTTGACGTTCTCGGCGACCGAGGTGGCGAAGATGTGGGCGTCCTGGGCCAGGTAGCCGACGCGTCCGCCGCGCAGCACCTCACCGGCCAGCGGGGGGATCAGCCCCATCACCGTCGCCGCGACCGTCGTCTTGCCGACCCCCGAGGCCCCGACGAGCGCCACCCGCTCCCCCGGACGAACCGCCAGGTCCAGCCCCGACAGCAGTGCCTCGCCACCGGGCCAGCCCACTGACACACCGGAGAGCACCAGCCCCTCCCCCGCCTCACCAGCGGGTTCGGCGTCACCCGAGCCGACGTCTGCAGCGTCCAGGGTCTCGGCGATCCTCTGCAGCGCCGAGCGTGACCGGGTCCAGGTCTGTGCGGCCTGGGCGAAGGTGTTGAAGACCTCGTGCAGCGCCAGCGGGGTCAACACGAGCACCGCCAGGTAGCGGGCGTCCATCGAGCCGTCGAGCAGTGCGGGGGCACCGATCAGCAGGGCCGCCACCACGGCAATGCCTGCGGCGAGCACCTGCCCGGCGGCGGCGATGCCGCGCACCCACGCCCCACCCGCCTCCTGCCGACGCAGCTGCTCGTCGACCTCCAGGACCCGGTCGAGGGCCCGGTCGGTGGCGCCGTAGGCCACCAGGTCCTGGGCGGTGCGGCTGAACTCGCGCACCTCGTCGGCCAGTCGTCCGCGGGTCGGCGCGGCAGCCTCATCGAGGCGCAGGGTCGCCCGCTGCGCCAGCAGCGGCACGACCACCCCACCCAGCACTGCCGTCACGAACAGCACCAGCGCCGAGGCCGCGTTGAACGTCGCCAGGATGATGGTCGTCGCGGTCACCACCAGCGAGGCCGACAGCGCGGGGATCGCCACCCGGACCACCACGTCCTGGATGGCGGCCACGTCGGCCACCACCCGGGTCAGCAGGTCCCCACGGCGCCGCCCGACCAACGTGGTGCCGGACAGCTTGTCGTAGACCCGCAACCGCAGCGCCGACTGCATCCGCAGCACCAGGTCGTGGCCCACCAACCTCTCGACGTAACGGAACGCCGAACGGGCGATGCCGAAGGCCCGCACCATCACCGCCGCCGCCTGCAGGTACAACACCGGCGGCGCGAGCGCGGCGAAGCTGATCAACCAGGCGGCGGTCCCCATCAGCGCTACCGAGGACATCGACGCGAGGGCCGCCAGCAGGGTGGCCAGCGCGAACCGGCGCCGACCCTTCGGCACCCCGCGCAGCAGTTCGGTGACCAGTCCCCACGCACTCGTCCGGTTCACTGGTCACCCCCGCTACCCAGGATCCCAGCGCCCCCGACACCAGAACCCCCGATGCCAGAGCCATCAACGCCAGCACCCGCCCCCGCAGGTTCAAGCCGGACGACGCGGTCGGCGGCAGCCAGCATCGCGGGCCGGTGGCTGACCACCAGCGCCCCCACCCCGCTGGCGCGGACCGCGTCGATCACGGTGGCCTCGGTGTCGGCGTCGAGCCCCGCGGTGGGTTCGTCGAGCACCAGCAGCCGGGTGCCGCCGGCGGCGATCCGCAGCAGCGCCCGGGCGACCGCCACCCGGCGCCGCTCCCCACCGGAGAGCCCCTCACCGTCATCACCGACCGGCTTGTCGGCGCCGAACTCGGCTCCGGCCGCCCTCAGCGCTTCGGCCACCGCCTGAGGCCCCGCCGACGGGTCACCCAGCAGCACGTTGTCGCCGACGGTGCCGTGCACCATCCCGGGGTCCTGCGCGACCCACGCCACCCGGCTGCGCCACTGCGCCACGTCGGCCTCGGCCAGGTCGAGCCCACCGAGCAGCACCCGGCCGTCGGTGGGCGCCAGGAATCCCATCAGCACCCCCAGCAGGGTCGACTTGCCGCCGCCGGAGGCGCCGGCCAGCGCCACCACCTCACCGGGTTCGAGGCGCAGGGACACCCCGGGCAGCACCAGCGGCCCCGCCTCGCAGTATCCGAACTCGACCCCCTCGAGGATGATCGGCTGGTCAGCCAGGTCACCCACCGGCTGCGTCCCGGCCGGCGCGGCTGCCGCGGCGTCGATGATCTCGAAGGCGCTGTCGGCGGCCGCCACCCCGTCGACCGAGTCGTGGAAATGGGTGCCGACCTGGCGCACCGGCAGGAATGCCTCCGGTGCCAGCACCAGCACGAAGAGGGCCGCCTCGAAGCTGACATTGCCGTAGACCAGCCGGAAGCCGATGGTCACCGCGACGATGGCCACCGACAGGGAGGCCAACAGCTCGAGGGCGAAGGAGCTGAGGAACGACACGTACAGCACCCGCATCGTGGCCGAGCGGTACTTCGTCTCGGTCAGCTCCACCCCCTTGCGCTGGGCGCGGGCCCGGGCGAAGGCCTGCAGGGTGGGCAGCCCCTCGATCAGGTCGGCGAAGTGGTTGGTGAGCCGATCGGCCACCGCGAAGCTGCGGGCGGTCGCCTTCTGCGTCGTCCAGCCGATCAGTGCCATGAAGATCGGGATCAGTGGGATCGTGAACGCCACGATCAGCGCCGAGGGCCAGTCGGTGATCAGCAACGCGGCACCGATGATGAGCGGCACCGTGACCGCCAGCCCCAACTGCGGCAGGTACTTCGAGTAGTACCCGTCGAGCGCGTCCAGCCCGGTGGTGGTGACGTGCAGCAGGGTCGACGAGGACACCTCGTCCGAGGTCGGTCGAGCGGCTCGCGCGGCGAGCACGTCACGCCGCAGCTGCGACTTGACTGCCGCCGCCGAGCGCTGGGCCAGCCACGAGTCGAGCCAGCTGAGCAGGCCGCGGGCGGTGAAGACCGCCACCAGCCCACCGATCACCCAGGCCCACCCGGCCGGCCGGGCCCCCTCGCTGCCGTAGTGGGCGAACACCGAGGTGACCGCCCGGCTGATCAGCAAGGCCTGGATGATCAGCAGGAAGGCGGTGACCACGCCCAACAGCACCGAGGCCACCAGGTACTTCCTGGTGGCCCCGCCGCGTTGGAACAGCCGAGGGTGGATGGGTCCGGCCATGAATCAGGCCGCAACCTCGACGTCGTCGGGAATGTTCTTGGTGCTGATGCGCTTGCTGAAGACCCAGTAGCTCCAGGCCTGGTAGGCGATGACCAGCGGCACGAAGATCAGCGCCGCCACCGACATGATCGTCAGCGTGGTCGGCGAAGAGGCAGCGGTCACCATGTTCAGCCGGTCGGCCACCGCCACCGTCTCATCCTGCGCGAAGCCGATGTTGCCGTACATCTTGAAGAAGATGCCCGCGAACAGCGTCGCGATGGTCACGCCACCCAGGGCGAACGCCCAGCCGTCACGCTGCGCCCGGGTCGCCAGCAGCGACCCGACGCCGGCCACCACGCTCAGGATGCCGAGCACCCAGGTGATGATCGTGAAGTTGCCGAACTCGGAGTTGGCGGGCCAGAAGATGTTCTGGCAGACCACGAACACCGCCAGCAGCCCCACCGTCACCCAGCCGGCCACCTTGATGTAGTTGCGGGCCTTGTCACGCACGATGCCGCGGGTCTTCAGGGTCAGGAAGGTGGCCCCGTGCATCAGGCAGATGGCCACCAGCAGCACGCCGCCGAGCAGGCCGAAGGGCATGAACAGGGCCCAAAAGTTGCCGGTCCACAGCAGGCCGTCATTGGGCAGGCCCACCACGAAGTTCGCGAAGCCGATACCCAGCACCAGCGCCGGCAGGAAGGAGCCGATGATCGCGAACCAGTCGAGCATCTGCCGCCAGCGGCGGTCGTCGTGCTTGGCGCGGTACTCGAAGGCCACCCCGCGCAGGATCAACCCGACCAGCACCAGCAGCAGCGGCAGGTAGAGCCCCGAGAACATCGAGGCGTACCAGCCCGGGAAGGCGGCGAACATGGCGCCACCGGCGGTCAGCAACCACACCTCGTTGCCGTCCCACACCGGGCCGATCGTGTTGATCATGACCCGACGTTCCTTGTTGTTGCGGGCGGTCACCTTGAGGTGCAGCGCGACGCCGAAGTCGAAGCATTCCAGGAAGAAGAAGCCGATCCACAGCACGGCGATCAGCACGAACCAGACCGTCACCAGGACGGGGGCGGTTTCCATGAGCAGCATTTCGTCCATCCCCCTCAGTAGGCGAAGGTCAGCGGGGCGTCGTCATCGATGTCGGCCGGGTCCAATGGTGGTTCCACCTCGGGCAGGCCCATCCTGGTGTACTTCAGGAACAGCCACACCTCGATCACGGCCAGCACGCCGTAGAGCAGCGTGAAGACCACCATCGATGTCACCACTTCGGCGACACTCGCGGTCGGTGAGACCCCCGCGGCGGTCGGCAGCACCCCGGCCACCAGCCACGGCTGGCGTCCCATCTCGGTGAAGATCCACCCGAAGGAGTTGGCGAACAGCGGCAGCAGCGGCAGCGCCACCATCAGCCCGGTCCACAACCTGCCCGGCTTCGGCAGCCGGTCACCGCGGATCAGCCACAGCATCAGCACACCGATCGCCGCGCCGGCCATGCCCAGGGTGATCATCAACCGGAAGGTCCAGTAGGACAGGAAGATGTTGGGCACCGGGTCGAGCCCGGGGTAGTTCGCCTTCAGCTCCGCGGCGTACTCCTGCTGCAGCTTGGTCTGGGTGCCGTCGAACTGGTAGTAGCCCTGGGTGGCGTAGCGCTCACGCAGTTCGTTGATCCCGTCGACGGTCTCGTGGCCCGACAGGAACGACAGCAGGCCGGGGATCTTCAACGCCCAGACTTCTTCGCTGCCGTCGAGGCTGCCGATGGTCAGCACCGAGAAGCTGGCATTGGTCTCGGTGTTGTACAGGCCCTCGGCCGCCGACATCTTCATCGGCTGCGCCTGCACCATCGCCTTCGACTGCAGGTCGCCGGTGATCATGGCCAGCAGCGAGGCGCCGATCAGGATCCAGGCGCCCAAGCGGGCACTGAACTTGAACGCCTTGACGTCCTGCTCGGGGGCCTCGTCGCCGAGGCGGCGCAGGCGCGCCAGGTGCCAACCGCTGACACCGGCGACCAGTGCCCCGCCGACCATCCAGGCGGCGGCCAGCACGTGCGGGAAGGTGACCAGGAAGACCGGGTTGGTCATCACCTCGAGGAAGCCCTGCACGCCGTCGATCTCGGCGCGTCCGTTGTTGAAGGTGGTGCCGACCGGGTTCTGCATCCACGAGTTCGCGGCCAGGATGAACACGGCCGAGAGCATCGTGCCGAAGGCGACCATGTAGATGGCCATCAGGTGCAGCTTCTTGGGCAGCTTGTCCCACCCGAAGATCCACAGGCCCAGGAACGTCGACTCGAGGAAGAAGGCCAGCAGGGCCTCCAACGCCAGCGGTGCACCGAACACGTCGCCGACGAAGCGGGAGTACTCCGACCAGTTCATGCCGAACTGGAACTCCTGGACGATGCCGGTCACCACACCCAGCGCGAAGTTGATCAGAAACAGCTTCCCGAAGAACTTCGTCAGCCTCAAGTACTTCTCGTTGCCGGTGCGCACCCAGAACGTCTGGATGATCGCGGTGATCATCGACAGCGAGATCGTGATCGGCACGAACAGGTAGTGGTAGACGGTGGTGATTCCGAACTGCCACCGAGCCAGGGTCACTGTGTCCATGGCGTGACGCTAACAGGTACCCCCGACAAATCGGGCATTGGGTCCAGCAAAACCTGTAACAACTCTCTGGCCAGCGCTTTCACCCGCGGTTCAGTGATCTTTCCCACACTCGGGCGAGCGGCTCGGCGCCGGTTCAGTCCTCGTCCAGCACCAGCTGGACGAAGTTGTAGAACCCGTGCCGGGTGACCTCGGCACGGTCCTGGTCGAGCCGGGTCACCCGCAGCATCTCACCGGCCACCGGGATCACCATCACCGCCCCGACATCAAGCTGGGCCACCAACCCAGCCGGCAGGTGGTCGGGCGCCGCCGAGACCAGGATCCGGTCGAAGGGGGCCAAATCGGGCAGCCCCAGCACCCCGGAAGTCGCCAGGTGCACCTCGGCCCAGCCGATGCCGGCCACCGCCTTCGCCGCCCCGTCGCGCAACACCGGGACCCGCTCGACCGCCAGCACGCGGCCGGTGGGCCCGACCAGGTGGGCCAGCAGGGCGGTCGTCCACCCCGACCCGGCACCGACATCGAGCACCCGCTGGCCGGGCCGCACCTCGAGCAGTTCGAGCATGTTGGCGACCGTGGTCGGTTGGGAGTTGGTCTGCCCGTGGGCCAGCCGCAGCGGCAGGTCCAGGTCGGCGTGGCGGCGCTGGTCGCGCGGCAGGAATCGTCGGCGCGGCGCTGCCCGGAACGCCTCGGCCAGGCGTGGGGGCAGGTCGTCGCGCATGGCGATCAGGCCTCGTCGGCCAGGCCGTCGGGCACGGCGGCCAGCTTCTCGAAAGTCATGCCTCGAGGCTAGTTCGCCGACCGGCGGACGGGGTCGTCCGCGCTGTGTTGCCCCAATTCACCGGCCCCCCTTCCCCGACCCACACCTCAGGTATAGGCTTGTATATACAAGTTGCCGTCGGCGGTGTTGCCGGCGGACTCGTCGGAGGTGTTGGGAATGTCATCCACAGTCAACTACTCATCGGTCAGCCGGGGACGCAACCTGGTCAACTACACCCTCGCCGGCCTGGGGTTGCCGGTCGCCCGCGGCCAGGAGGACGCCGTCGCCCGCGTGGCCGACACGGTGATCAGCGCCGAGGACGCCGAACTGCTGTCGACCCGCACGAAGGCGATCGGGGTCAGCGACCGGTTCAACGACGTGATCGCCACGTTCAACACCCCGGCCGGCGAGACCCCTGCCGGGTTCCGGATCGAGTCGAACCTGTCGGCTGACGGCCTGCTGGTGGTCGACCTCGTGCGTGACATCGGCTACGACCGCAATGGCGTCAAGCGACCCACGGGCGTGATCTTCTCGGCCGATACGGCCAACCCCTACGAGCTGGAGCCGATCGCTCCCCTGCTGGGCAACCTGACCTGCAACCCGGGCATCGTCTACGACCTGTTCCTGAACAACCCGAAGGCCAACGTCGACGGCAAGTTCAAGAACCTGGAAGAGGTGATGACCCGCATCGGCGAGCTGCTGGGGCCTGGCTGCGACGTCTCGGTCGAGATCGAGAACCCGTTCGACCCCGATTTCGACGCCATCGTCGAGTCGCTGCAGCCCTACCGCGAAATCCTGTCCGACTACCGGCTGGTGGTGAAGGTGCCGCACACCGGGCCGGTCAACAACGACAACGTCGGCCAGCTGCTAAGCGGCGACAAGACCCTGGATGCCTGGCACGCCGCCCCTGCGACCCGCGACGCCTTCGCCGGGCACAACCTGGCGCTGCGGCTGCGCGAAGAGGGCTATCGCATCAACTACACGCTGATGTTCGAGCCCCACCAGACCGCCCTGGCGCTGCAGGCCAAGCCGTACTTCATCAACAGCTTCGTGCGGCACCGCCTGGTGCAGTCGGGGCAGATGTCGGCGCTGGTCGACCAGTTCCACGCGTCCGATGACATGCGCTACCTCGACGACCTCAAGGCGCTGCTGGTCAAGACCGACCACCTCAGCGCCAACGCGTCGGTGCAGTCGCCGACCGAGGTGCTGGAGTACGCCGAGAACCTGCTGCGCTACCGCCACTTCCACGACGCCGAGGGCGCCGACGGGCTCGACGGGCTGCGCCACAACCTGCGCATGCTGAAGCAGTCGAACCTGCCCGACACCCGCCTGATCGTGTGCTCGATGGAGGGCCCGCAGCAGTACCCCGACATCGACAAGGTGCTGGTCGACCCCGAGTTCGCCGACGTGATCGACCGGCTGGTGATCACCGCCGAGCCCGGCTACCTGGCCCGCTTCACCTCGGCCAGCCACGTGGTCAGCTACCAGCGCCGGTTCATGTCAGCAGCGGCGACGGCTCCTGCTCGACAGTAAGCTGCCTCCACCATGAGGATCTGGTCGTTGCACCCTGCCCATCTGGATCGCGCCGCGCTGGTGGCGTGCTGGCGTGAAACCCTGCTGGCCCAGGCCGTGCTGGCCGGGCGCACCAAGGGCTACCGCAACCACCCCCAGCTCGAGCGGTTCAAGGCCTCCCCCGACCCCCTGGTCGCCGTGGCCGGCTACCTCGAGGGTGTCGCCCAGGAGGCGGACCGCCGCGGCTACCGCTTCGACCGGGGGCGGATCACCGCCGCACCCGACCAGATGCTCGTGATGCCGGTGACCACCGGCCAGCTGGAGTTGGAGTGGCAACACCTGGGCGCCAAGCTGCTCGTCCGCAGCCCGGACGATGCCGAGCGCTGGCGCCACGACCAACCGAGGCCGCACACGCTGTTCGAGGTGGTCCCCGGACCGGTGGAGCCCTGGGAGCGGGCGGCCCCGTCCCGGGCCTGAGCCTGCCGACCCGACGCCCAGCCCAGGTCGCTGTGGGCGGCGGGTCGCCTCAGCACACCTGGACGGGTGCCAGTTCCTGCTCGACGCCGGCCAGGACCGTCTGCAGCTTGCGGGCAAACCACTCGTCCGGGTTCGCCGACCGCAGCGCGCCGGGCAGCACCTCGACCGTCCGACGACTGTCCGCAGCCAGGGGCAGGACGAGGTCGACCGCGAATCCTGCGTTCGTCCTGCTGAAGTGGCGCTCAACCAACGCGGTGCGCAGGGCCTCGGACAGGTGGATCGGGGAACGCAAATTTGGTTAGGCTGACCTAACCCAGCGTGGGCGGAGGCGGCCCCGGATGGCGAACTGTCCGCCAGCCGGGCACCGGCTCAGCCGGCGACGACGCAGAACAGGTTTCTCTCGGTATCACTGAGGACCACGAAGTCGGCGTCATCCGGGTAGTCCCACTCGACGCGCTGGGCACCCAGGGCGAGGTGTCGCTGGACCTCCTCATCCAAGGACGACGCCGACGCCGCCCACAGGTCGAGGTGGTTGCGGTCGCCAGCATCGACGTGGATCTCCGGCCCGAGGCCGTCGGGGGGCAGCAGGAAGTCGGGATTGCGCTGGTGTGGGGCGTAACCCAGGGCGCCGGCCCAGAACTCGGCCGCGCGGGTGGCGTCCTGGGCATGCACGACGATGGATCCGATGGTGAGGGCCATGTGCCATTCTGGCCCCGGCCCGGTGCCCTGCGTCGGCTGAATCCCCGAATTTCCACCGCGATTCATGCTTTGGTGGAGGTGACGGCAAAGCGCCGTGGGCGCGGACGCCTCCGCGCCACGACTGAAGGAGTCACCATGCCCACACCGATCAACAGTGCCGCCAGCGCGACCTGGAAGGGTGACCTGTTCAAGGGGTCCGGTGAGGTCCGCCTGGACACCTCCAGCTCCGGCACCTTCCAGACCGGGTGGAAGGCCCGCGCCGAGGAGTCCGGCGGCACCACCACCCCCGAGGAACTGATCGCCGCTGCGCATGCCACCTGCTACGGGATGGCCTTCTCCAATGAACTCAGCGGGGCCGGTTACACCGTCGACCAGCTCGACACCGGCGCGGTGGTGACCTTCGTCGCCGGCGAGGGCATCACGAAGATCGCCCTGTCGGTGACCGGTCAGGTCGGCGGGATCACCGAGGACGAGTTCCTGCGGATTGCCGAGGCGGCGAAGGTCGGCTGCCCGGTCTCCCAGGCCCTGGCCTCGGTGCCCGAGATCACCCTGGACGCGAAGCTGGCCTGAGCCTGGTTGGATTCAGCCCCACTTGGACGGGTGGCTGCGGTTGTGCCGCAGCCACCCGTTCTGTGTGTGCGGGGTCGCGGCCTGTTCGGGGGCTCCGGCCCTCCTTCCGAGGTCGCAACCTGCATTCCTTGCACGGGTGCGGATTCCGCAGGTCATCCCCCGCCTGCCGAGGTGTATTCCTTGCACCCGCGCAAGGAATACATGTTGGACGAGCCGCCAGGCTGGGCCAGCGGGAGCATCCGAGGACCGGGTCAGCCCGCGATGACGCAGAACAGGTTGCCTTCGGTGTCGCTGAGGACGACGAAGTCCGCGTCGTCCGGGTAGTCCCACTGGACACGGGATGCGCCCAGCGCAAGGAGCCGCTCGACCTCGTCCCGCATGGAGGATGCCTCAAGTGGCAGCAGGTCCAGGTGCGAGCGGTCGTCGGTGTCGATGTGCAACTCGGGTCCGTGCCCCTCGGGCGGGACGAGGAAGTCGGGATTGGCCGGATTGGCCCGGTAGTCGAGCGCGGCCGCCCAGAAGGCTGTAGCCCGGGCGGCGTTGCGCGCGTTGAGGACCACGGACCCGATGCGAAGTGCCATGGACCATTATCGGCTGCCGGGCGGTTGGTCGTCGCTACAGCCTGCCTTCGACCACGGCCTCGTCGAGGACGTGGCCGATCCGGCCCCGGGCGTCGATGCACGCGCGGGTGGCGCGTCCGAAGGTGGCGTAACCCAGGCCCGCGAACAGCGGGACGAGGCCGTCCTCCAGGCGGTCAATGCGGCGCAGGGTCACCTTGGCGGCCTCGAGCAGCTCAGGCCCCCTCATGGGTGGCGCGTCCGCCTCGAACTCGACCACCAGGTCGTCGAGCTGCTGCAGGGAAGCAGTGAGTTGCGCAAGGTTGGCCCGGGACTCCCCCTCGTATGGCACGCCCCCGAAGCGCTGGTCGTATTCCCAGTTGTACTCGAAGGTCGGCAGCCGACATGCCTCGGCCGTGGTGCCGCGCAGGGTGGGGATCTCCCGCGGCACGTTGGTGGACGGCGGCAGCCCCAGCTCACGCTCGAGTGCCGCGATGCGCGTCAGGTCGGAACGCTCCGTGACCGGTTGCTGCGGCGACTCACCCAGCGACCGCCCCAGCCTGTACATGCCCACCGCGGCGAGCATCACGGGCCAGCCGACCATCCAACCCCACGAGATGGGTGCCGACAGCGGCGGTGTGGGCTGCTTGCGTGAGCTCGCGTGCCCCGACTGGATGGCCCGGCCGACGACCAGCCACACCAGGACGATGGCGAGGGGGCCGATGAGCTCCATCCGTGCCTTTCACGTGTCGGGGGCACCCAAGAATCTAGCGGCACCCTCCGACACGAGACCCCTGGGGGACGAGCACACGCGGGCTGAGCCTCGTCCGACCGGGGGGGCAACCGTGCAGAAAACGTAACATCCCACACCCAGCCAAGGGGTTCCGCAACCACTGCCCACGGTGTTACGTTATCGGCGAAGTATCGGCCCCGAGAGCCGAGAAGTGAGCCTCAAGGGGTGTGGGATGGCTGATCTGCGCACGCGACTTCAAATGACGCTGGCGGGGGTCATGACGCTGGCAGTGGCGGGGTGTTCCTCTGTCGATGTGGGGGCCATCGATGCCTCGGCCCCGCCCCCAACGACGACGCGCGCCACCACCGCCGCCACGTCGGCGGCACCCTCGTCCGGGTCACTGTTCAACGCTTCGAGCTGCCAGGACTACCTCGCCGTCGAGCAATCGGAACGCACTCGCTGGCTCAGCAGCGTGGCCCAGGAGAACGGCTTCACCGAGCTGTCGGTCGAGGATCTTGAGCGGGCGTGCGCGGAAGAACCGACCCAGACGATCACGATCATGATGAACCGGCACTCGATGCCGGCAGCCCTGACCGACATGCTGACCTGTCACGGCGCGTCCCGGATGAACTCGGCCATCCGCGCTGCGCTCCTGAAGGAGAAGGGCTGGGTGATCGACGAGCAGAAGCTCGCCACCACCTGCACCACCAGCCCCGACCTACTGTTCAACAGTGTGGTCAACGAGATTCGGCTGGTCCCGGTCTTCACCAACGACAGCACCTGCGCCGACTACCTCGCGGCCGACGTGGTGACCCGGGAAAAGGCGCTCTTCGACTGGATTCAGCAGGAGGGCTACCAGCGCGGCGGCTACGACCTGCTGAGCATTTGCGAGAGTGACCAGAACGTCAAGCTGTCGTTCGTGGTGCGCGGCTACACCATGAAGTACACGGTGGCCGACTCGCAGGGCTACACCTTCGACGTCAGCACTGAGCCCACGGTCGAATCCGCCTCGGTGGACGTGGCCGACCAGCCGCCCGGGAAGGCCGCCGTGAGGCTCACCACCAGCGCCAGGTTCGTCGCCACCAACACCACGGAGAATCGAAACCTGCGGACCCACATCGTCCGGGTGTTCCCCGCCTATCCGCGGGAGTCACCGGTGTGCCAGGCGGCGAACTATGAAGGGTTCGAGAGGCTGCGAGTACTGGAGGGTTCCACGCCGGCCGATGCCTACTGCTACCTGCTGCAGGCCACGGAGCTCGAGCGTATGGACCTCGCGCCCAACGAGACCCAGGAAGTCATCGCCGAGAGCGACTCCGGGAGCTATGAGCCGTTCACCGTGCTGGATGAGTCGAAGGTGGATGAGTTCGTCGACGCGCTGAAGAACCCCACGTTCTGGGTGGCATGGGCTGACCCGGACGACCAGTCGCGGGGCATCCTGCCCGACAAGTCGGGCACGTGCATGGGCCCCGGCGGACGGATGGGCCTTGAGCGAGCGGTCGGCGTCAGCGCCGCCGGGGAAACGGTGTGCGCACTGCCGCCACGCTGAGGTCCACGCCGGGGTTCACGGCGGACGAGGGCGCTGGGCTTGGAGTGCGATCGCCGAGCAACCCTCTTAAGTGGTGGATTTTCCTCCTCAAGGGCAGGAAAACCCGCCACTTAAGGGCCGATCAAGCCCACGACCCCGTGGATGCAGCCTCGGAGCGCCTCGAAGAAGTCTTCATCCAGTCGGTGAACGACCTCCCGGGTCGGTCCGGGACCCTCTGGGGCCTCGTTGCGGGAACAAAAAACCTGACTCCCGAAGGAGCCAGGTGGGTTATGGCCCCAAGTTAACCCCATCAGAGGCGCATCATCAAGCTGGGCGTGCTACCACCCCGCAGGCTTGTGGGTGCCTCCAACGGGATCCGGCATCTGTGAGGAGGTGAAGTCCTCCGCCTGTACTGAGCGATTCCAGTGCGTGGTGGTGTCTCGCGACTCCCTGCTCCTCAACGAGGCTGAGATCTTGCCCCCTCGCCCGTTGATTACTCCCACCGGCACCCGACCTCGCGCGAGGCGGATGGGCAGAGCCAGGTCGGAGTCGTTCGAGACGACGACGGCAGCGTCCACCGCACCGCTCAATACATGTCAACGGCGCGTGCCGCCCGCAATACCTTGACCCGGCAGAAGGTCCTGGACGAGGCCCTCGAGCTGGCCGACCGGGAGGGCCTGGCCGCCTTCACCATCCGGGAACTGGCCACGCGGCTCGGCGTGCGTCCGATGTCGATCTACCACTACACGCCCTCGAAGGAGGAACTGCTCGACGCCCTGGTCGACGTGGTCTTCAGTGAGGTCCACCTGCCCTGTCCCACGGGCGAGTGGCGCACCGAACTGCGGCAGCGCTCGGTCTCGATGCGCGACGCCCTGGCCCGGCACCGCTGGGCGTTGCCGGTGATGGAAACCCGCGCCCACCCCGGGCCGGCCACCCTGGCCAACCACGAGGCGGTGTTGGCCGTGCTGCGCGCCTCCGGCTTCTCCTTGCAGGCGGCAGCCCACGCCTACGCGATTCTCGACGCCTTCGTCTACGGGTTCTCGCTGCAGGAGGCGATGCTCGACACCGTCGGCATGACCGACACCCCGGACGAGGTCGCCGCTGCCATGGACCTCGGCCAGTTCCCCCGGGTCGCCGAGCTGGCGGTTGCCCACTCGACGGCCGCGCTGGAACCGTTCGGCGCCTCGTTCGACGTGGGGCTCGAGGCCACCCTGGATGGCATCGCCCGCCTCGCCGACGTCTACTGAGTCGCCGGCTGCCGCACCACCATGGTTCTCAGCCGCGGCGAGCGGCCCCGAGCACCCCGGCGCGGACGAGGTAGTCGACCAGGCCCTCGGTGAGGGGCACGGAGTCGAGTTCGTCCGGGGTGAACCAGCGTGCGTCGGCGGCGTCGTCCCCCGGCACCAGGTGCCCGCCGGTGACCGTGGCAGCGAAGTCGTGGACCTCGTAGACACGTTCGCCGGTGCCGGGCAGGTCGATGACCCACAGTTCGCGGCCGACCGCGATGTGCAGGCCGGATTCCTCGAGCACCTCGCGGGCTGCGGCCATGGCGGGGGTCTCGCCGGGTTCGACCGACCCGCCGGGGACTGACCAGCGTCCCTGCTGCGGGGGTTTGCCGCGCAGGACGAGCAGCACTCGTCCATGGTTGTCGGTGATGACGGCCCCGGCTGCCGCAACACGCTCCACCGGAACCTCAGCTGCCGGCGCTCGCGGTGAGGCGACGGGCGATCGGCGCCGGGTCGGCGCTGTCAAAGGCATCCGGGTGCAGGATCTTCGCCATCGCCTCGATGCCGTCGACGATGCGCGGGCCGGGTCGGGCGAAAGAGGCATTGGCATCGGCTGCCCAGACCGGGATGCCGGGGAACTGGTCGAGCACCGGCTCCGCGAGCGCGGCCGAGGCCTCCAGGTCGTAGCCGCAGGGGACGCTGACCACCACGTCGGGGGCCGCCTCGCGGGCCTGGTCCCAGGTGATCCGGTGGGACTTCTCACCGGTCGTGCCGAGCACGGGGATGCCGCCGGCGCGTTCGACCATCTCGGGCAGCCAGTGGCCGGGGGCGAACGGTGGGTCGGTCCATTCCAGCAGCAGCACACGCGGCTTCGGGCGCCCGGCGACGGCGGTGCTGACCGCGTCCAGCCGCTCGTTCAGGGTGCTGACAAGGGCTTCTGCTGCGGGACGACGGCCGACGCGCTCCCCCACCCGGACGATCGAGTCGATCACCTCGGCAACGGTGAAGGGGTCGACGCTGAGGACGTCGGCGCGGCAGCCGAGGTAGGCCAGCGCGTCGTCGACCACCGACAGGTCGACAGCGCAGACGGCGCACAGGTCCTGGGTGATGACCAGGTCGGCGTCCAGGTCGCTCAGCGCGTCGGCCTGCAGGTGGTACAGGTCTTCCCCGTTGTGGAGGGCCTCGGCGACGTGGCGGTCGATCTCGTGGGGCGCGAGGTTGTCGGGCAGTGCCGAGGTCGACACGATCCGACGGGTGCGGGCCTCGGCCGGGTAGTCACATTCGAAGGTGACGCCGACGACATCGTCCCCCGCCCCCACGGCGAACAGGATCTCGGTGGTCGATGGCAGCAGCGACACGATCTTCATGCAGTGATCGTAGGCGACAGGTCGCCGGCAGCCGCGCGGTCGTGACTGGCGGCTGATCGCCACTTTGCGCGGCCCTCGCTCGTCCGACTACCATGGGACGTCGCGGCGCAGGCCGCACGGGGCTATGGCGCAATTGGTAGCGCACCTGCTTTGCAAGCAGGGGGTTAGGGGTTCGAGTCCCCTTAGCTCCACCCACCCAAAGTGTGAGCAGGCTGGACGCATCCGGGGGAAGGATCCCTCATCACGGGCCCCTGAATCTCCTATGTCTGTCAAGCCCCGGTGAGCTCATTCTGAGCGGCGGTGTTGAGGCGGCGGTAGATGTCGCGGGCGAGGTAGCGCTTGAGGCAGCGACGGATCTCCCGGAGGGTGCGCCCTTCGGCGGTACGGCGCTCGACGTAGGCGCGGGTTCGCGGGTCCATTCGCATGCGGGTGACGACGGCCATGTGGAGTGCTCGGTTGAGGCGCCGGTCGCCACCCCGGTTGATCCGGTGCCGGACGGTGTTGCCCGATGACGCGGGGATGGGGCTGGTTCCAGCGAGGCTGGCGAACGCGGACTCGGATCGAATGCGGCCCAGGTGTGACCACGCGGTCAGCGCGACGGCGGCGGTGACTGGGCCGATGCCGGGCTGGTTGAGCAGGCCACCGGCGGGGCTCTGCCGGACCAGGTCCGTGATCCGCGTGGTGATCTCCTTGAGCTCGCCGTCGAGGACGGCGACGCGTTTGGCGAGCCGGATCGCTTCACCACGGGCGGTGGCCGTGGCGAGCTCTTCGTCGCGGGTGCGCCACGCCGCGGTCGTGGCGATCTGGGTCGCGGTGAGCGGGCGGCGGGCATCGATACCTAGGT
>NZ_JBNJRW010000013.1:0-70359 GCF_050113895.1 Aestuariimicrobium sp. Y1814
GTGCCCGATGGCCGGGTGGGCCGGGCATGAGTGCGGCACCATCACCACCGACCCGGCGAAACTGCTGCCCACCGTCGAGGTGGTGGTGCACCTGACCGACCAGGTCCTCCGCGACGGTGCCGGGGTGGCCCGCAGTGAACAGGTCGGCCCCCTGCTCGCCGGCTGGGTGAAGACCCTGGTCGGCCACAGTCGCGTGAAGGTGCGCCCGGTCCTCGACGCGGGCAACCAGGTGCCGGTGGATTCCTACGAATGCCCACCGAACATGCGCCGGGCCGTGGAACTGCGCAACCCCTACGAGGTGTTCCCGTTCTCCAGCCGCCTGTCCCCGGGCCTCGACCTGGACCACACCACCCCCTGGACCCCCACCCGCGGACTCACCAGGGCGGACAACCTCGGGCCGTTGTCCCGGCGGGTCCACCGCGCGAAAACCCACGGTGGCTGGCACCTCGAACAACTCCACCCCGGCATGTTCATCTGGACCTCACCCCTGGGATTCCGCTACCTCGTCACCCCCACCGGATCCTGGATGATCAACGACCCCACCACCCACATCACCACCCTCGCCGGCTGAGCACTACTCGGCCAGCACCAGCGCCAGTTGGTCGACGGCCCAGTTCAGCTCGGACTGCTGGATCGTCAGTGGCGGTGCCAGTCGGACGGTATGACCGTGGGTGTCCTTGACGAGCACTCCGCGCGCGAGCATGCGCTCGGCGACCTCGCGTCCGGTGCCGCGGGAGGGTTCGATGTCGACCCCTGCCCAGAGCCCGGCCACGCGCACGTCCGTGAGCCCGTGTCCGAGCAGGGCGTCCAGTCGCGCCTTGAGGTGGCGCCCCAGGGTCGCGGAGCGGTCCTGGAACTCGCCGGTGCGCAGCAATTCGACCACTCGCAGGCCGACGGCCGCGGCAAGCGGGTTCCCTCCGAACGTCGACCCGTGCTCGCCGGGCTGGAACACACCGAGCACCTCGCGGTCCCCGACGACCGCCGAGACCGGCAGGATCCCGCCGCCCAGGGCCTTGCCCAGCAGGTACAGGTCGGGGACGACACCGTCGCGCTCGCACGCGAAGGTGACCCCGGCTCGTCCGAGCCCGGACTGGATCTCGTCGGCGACCAGCAGCACGTTGTGCCGGGTGCACAGCTCGCGGACCCTGCGCAGGTAGCCCGCCGGCGGGATGATGACGCCGGCCTCACCCTGGATGGGTTCGATGAGCACCGCGGCCGTGGACTCCCCGATCGCGGCCTCGATGGCGTCCGCCTCCTGGTACGGGACGATGTCGAAGCCGGGGGTGAACGGACCGAACCCGTCACGGGCGAGCGGGTCGTCGCTGAACCCGACGATGGTGGTCGTGCGGCCGTGGAAGTTGCCCGCGGCGACGATGATGCGGGCGCTGTCGGCAGGCACCCCCTTGACCCGGTAGGCCCAGGCGCGAGCGGCCTTGATGCCGGTCTCGACGGCCTCCGCGCCGGTGTTCATCGGCAGCACGAGGTCCTTGCCGCACAACTCGGCCAGGGCAGCACAGAAACCAGCGAGCTGGTCGTTGTGGAAGGCCCTGCTGGTCAGGGTCAGTCGTCCGATCTGGTCAACCGCCGCCCCGACCAGGTCGGGGTGGCGGTGCCCGAAGTTGAGGGCCGAGTAGGCCGACAGCAGGTCGAGGTAGCGCCTGCCCTCGACGTCGGTGACCCACACGTCCTGCGCCGAGGCCACGACCACCGGCAACGGGTGGTAGTTGTGGGCGACGTGCTGGTTCTCCTCGTAGATGTGGCGAGTTGTCGTGCTCATGATCTGCCTCCTCGCAGCTCCAGCGTGCAACATTTGATCCCGCCGCCGCCGAGGTGCAGTTCGGACACGTCGACGGGGACGGGGAGGTAGCCGCGCTCACGCAGCTCGGCCTCGAAGTGCCCGGTGTCCGGCGGGATGATCACGTGGCGGCCATCGCTGGTCGCGTTCACCACCAGCGCGTCCGGTGCGGGGGTGGGCAGTCGGATCGCGTCGGGGAAGCGCACCGCGAGCTCGTCCTGGCTGGGCTGGTCGAAGGCCGCGGGCAGGTAGGCGATGGTCTCCTCATCGAGCACGCACAGCGCCGTGTCGAGGTGGTAGTAGGTGGGGTTGACCAGCCGCAGCGAGACGACCTCTCGTCCGAACACCCGCGCGACCTCATCGTGACTGGCGCGAACCGACCTGAAGCCGTGGCCGGCCAGGATCGTGTCACCCACCAGCATCAGGTCGCCCTCCCCCTCCTGCGTGGCGACCGGCTCGACCACGTCGAACCCGTGGGCGGCGCACCAGTCCAGGAAGTGGGGTTCCTCGCCGCGCCGTTCGGCGACGGCAAACCGGGCGCCGAGCGCGATGCCGTCGATGACCAGGCCGGCGTTGGCCGTGTAGACCATGTCGTCCAGGCCCGGGACCGGGTCGATCAGTTCGACCTCGTGGCCCAGGCGCAGGTAGGTATCGTGCAATGCCTGCCACTGGGCCAGCGCCCTGGCCCGGTCGGGCTGCCGACCCCGGTTCATCCATGGATTGATCTCGGAGCTGACCGCGAAGTGCTCGGGTCGGCACATGAGGTAGCGACGCGGTTGTTGGATTCGCTGCGTGGAGGACATGTCGCTCCCACCCCGATGTGGTCGGCGGACGCTGTCCCTGGGCCCGGCGGCACTTCAACCCGCTGCTGACCAGCGAGGAAGAGGCGACACGAGCACGCCTGTGGCCATTATTCCACGGCGTGCCCGGCGGCGTCGATGATCATGCTCTCGTGGGTCACGGTGGCTCCGAGCACCGTGCCCCGCTCGTCGAGGAACACCACGTCCACATTGCCGAGCCCGGTCCACGGCGCGGGCTTGGAGTCCTCGGCGAAGAACCCGCCCAGCGCCTCGATGGCAGCGATGATGTCGCGGTCGTAGGGGTAGCGTCGCTTCACCGCCGTGGGCCGCGGGCGGGCGTAGCCATTGCCCGCCGCGACGCCGATCGTCCGGGTCGAGGCGAGGTGTGCCAACTGGACGAGCAGCGGGTGCCCCTCGTCCCCGTCGTTGAAGACGAACTCAATGTGGGCCGTCCGAGGGCGCAGTGACTGCATCCACGCCAGCTGTTCGTCCTTGGTCACGCCTGCACGCTACCGGGCGCGGCAGACTGGGCGCATGCCCTTGCTCACTGCCGCCGCCGAACAAGGCACCGTCAGGCTCACGTGGGAACTCCCCCATGACCCGAGAAGCGTCTGGCAGCACCTGACCGACGTCGACCGGTTGACGGAATGGCTGGGGCAGCTGCGGTTCGGAAGCTTCACGGTGGGCGACGAGCTCGTGATCGACCACGGCGAGGGATACCTGTGTCGCAGCATCGTGCAGGTTGCCGACGAACCCCGGGTGCTCGCGATGACGTGGCACTTCCCGGACGAGCCGGCTTCCCGGCTCAGCATCAATCTGGATCCACCCGGACGACTGGAGCTCGAGCACACCGCCCTCGGCGACCTGGTCGGGTCATACCTGCCGGGGTGGATCACGCACCTCACCTTCCTCGAGGCCTCGCTGCGTGGCGAACCGATTCCGTTGAGCGCCTTCTGGGGGCTCCACGCCACCCACGAACGACTGACCGCACCATGGCTCGGATCCTGATCACCGGCATGTCCGGTGCCGGCAAGTCGACGCTGCTGGCTGAGCTGGCGGCCCGCGGGCACCTGACTGTCGACACCGACTACGACGGCTGGGAACAGATCAGCGATCTGCTCGCCGAGCACGGCGACCTCGTGGTGTCGGGAACCGCAGAGAACCAGGGGCAGTTCTACGACCGGTTTGAGCACGTGATCCTGCTCAGCGCCCCGGTCGAGACCCTCATCGAACGCGTCGCGACTCGGACGAACAATCCCTACGGACGCACCCCCGAGCAGCAGGACGAGATCCGTAGGTATGTGCGGGAGGTGGAGCCGCTCCTGCGACGCGGGGCGAGCCTGGAGCTCGACGGGCGCCGACCCGTCCGCGAACTGGCCGATGTGGTCGAGTCCCTCAGTGTGGACGAGGACGCCATGCACTACGTCGACCACGAACCCGGGGCCTGGTTCCTGGTCGAGCACGATGACGCGCTCTACCTGGATGCCCGCTACACGTACAGTGCGCTCATCGACGACTCGGCGTTGATCCGCCTGACCGACCGTGAGCGTCACGACTACCTCGCGCGCGGACGGGACTCGATAGGTGAGCTGGCAGCAGCCGTGCATGAGAGCGCACCGTATCGGCCCACCTCCGTGTTCCACGAGCGCGACCTGTACCGCTCCCCCGAGGGGCGTCGGTGGCGCCAGCGGGTCGGGATGGCGATCGCCGACCACGCCTGGATCAGGCGTCAGAACTCCGCTCTTTTCCCGCCCGAGGCAAGGCGGCAGGCGCCCTAGCCGGGGATGGCTTTGATGAGTTCTTCCAGGTCCTTCACCGCGTTCTCGAATGTGTAGGACGCGGGTGCATTGGTGCAAACACCACCCGACTCGAACTCGCTGTCGCACTTGTAGATGACGTGCACGGTGAGGCCGGGGAGCTGCAGGGTGAGGTGAGGCCGGTCACGGTCCTGTTGCAGCAGGCCGACCCCGATGATCACTCCTCCGCGAGACTGGGCGACGTCAGAGTTCACCAGTGACCCGGTCTTCTCTCCCTGCCTACGAACGACCTCAACATTGACATCGTCCGGCTGGGACTGAACCATGATCTCCACCTCGAAGGGGGTGGTGTTGTAGCGGGCCGCGACCGGCTCTGACTTCCAGTTGCATCGCAAGGTGACATGCGGATTGTCGGCCCCACCGGTCTCGACGTAGACGTGGTCGACGGGCACCATTTCGCCCACCAGTCCGGGAAAGAATTCCCCGTAGCGCTGGCAGGGGAACGTCTCGAGCGGGGGGAATGGGACGAGGTCGAAATTCTCCTTCGCCGGGGCCGCGGTCGTCGCGAGGACGGATTCGCTCGACTCAGTTGTCGTCGGCCCAGCTGCTGAGACCGTTGATGGACTGCCTGTTGCGGGGTCGCTCGAGCCGCACCCCGAAAGCACCAGCGCGCAGATCAATGCGATCGCACCCCAACCATTGACCCGAATCCGCTTCATGAAACGCCCCGTTCTTGCTACGGCTAGACGCTAGACCTGAAGTCGACCGCGGTGCAATAGGGAGGAGTTGGGGAGCGTCCCAAATTGGCAAGCGCGAACACCGGGGTAGGCGACAGCACTACTCCACGCCGCCAGTCGGCGCGGGCGTCCCGAGTGCCGCCATCGTGCGGCGAAAGACGACGTGTCGGTCATCGGTGACGACGACCTTGACGCCTGCCTCCGCCGCGGCGACGCAGGCCGCCGCGATCGCAGCGCGGACGTGCTCGGGCCGCACGATCGGGTCCAGGGGGGTGCGCATGCCGCCGTGGTGAGCTCTGCCTGGGCCGCACCGGCGTGGTGTGACAGCCACCCGCCGAATCGAGACGCCACCTGCACGGGCGCATCCCGCGTGTCGAAGGCCACACCTAGCGTGACGACCGACCCGCGGCAGAGACCACGAGGAAGTCGTCGGACGAGGCGAGCCCGGCACGGAGCCGGAGCCTCGCGGTTCGGATGGGCAGCGCGACCAGCACGAGCATGACCGCAAAGATCACAATCAGCACGTAGGTCGGCACCCGGCCCACGCCGGAGACGACCAAGTACACGGCCGTAAGCACCAGCAGTGCGAACACGATCCAGACGCCGACGAGCGCGGACCTGTTGGAGCGCTCGGCCGTGTAGACGCGCCCGGCGCCGAAGAAGTCCCGCCACTGCGCCACGTGGGCGGGCTCAAGTCCGATCGCACTCAGGTCACTGCCGATAACAGGGCCTCCTGACGGTCTCATTCCTGCTGAGGGTGGTCTCGTCGACGGTAACGCACATGTCAGGAAGCCAACCACGGGTCGATCAAACCCACACCCGTGTGCTCGAAATCCTTCACGTTCCGTGTTGCACAGGTCGCGTCGTGAGCCAGGCAGATCGCAGCTATCTGCGCATCGGCAGTGCTGATGGGAGCGCCCGCGGCCGCTCGGGCAACGAGCACGTCGGCGTAGCACTCCGCCGCGGCTTCGTCGAAAGGAAGTAGTGCACGACTCCCCCGGTAAGGCCCGAGCGCCTCATCGATCCGGGAGGCCAGGCGTGCTCTTCGCTGACCGTCCGGAAGTCGGCGAACGCCTGCCAGCAACTCCGCGAGGGTGATCGAGGTGATCGCGACGTCGTCCGTCAATGCCTCCATCCACTCGATCACCCGCAGCTCCAGCGCGGGTCGGAAGATCTCCGAGACGACGTTGGTGTCGAGGATGATCACTCGAAGTCCACCCACCTCGCGACGTCGTCGCGTTCCGGAACCGTCAACCCCTCAGCACCCCCGACATCCTGCGCCGCAGCCAACAACGCCAAGCCGACGTGCGGCCTTCGAGCTGCCTTGGTGAGGATGTCGCGAACCTCAGCCTCCATGGACCGCCCGTGCTCTTTGGCCTGCTTGGCGAGTTGCCGCTTCACTGCCTCGTCGAGCCCACGAACAACGATGGATGACATCTTCAACCACCTCCCCTGATATCACTAATGATAGCCATCGGGGCCAGTCCTCGCTCCCCGGCACGGAGCTGGGCCAGGCCGGCGGCGACGACACCGGCATGGGAGATCAGGACAAGCTGCCGGGGGCGATGACTCACGACCGATCAGGTGGGCACGGGCGTCCAGAGCCGGTCGACGGGCATCACATGCAGCCGGTCCTCGTAGGTGTAGGAACGAGAACCGGTCGTCAGCATGATGCCTCCGATGAATCTCGCGCCCAGCAAGTCACGAAGCTGAGCCAGACCACGAAACTCCTTCCCGGGGGCTCGTTCACTGGCCTTGACCTCGAACGCGACAACTCGCCCGTCGTCGAGCTCGACAACGAGATCGACCTCAGCTCCGTCACTCGTGCGCCAGTGCCCGAGCGCTGCGGGCTCCTCCAACCAGGACGCCTGCTTGCGCAGTTCCCCGACGACGAAGGTCTCCAGCAGGTGGCCGAAGTCGGTGAGTGACGACGGGTCGATACCGGTGAGCTTCTCGGGGGTGAGTCGGAGCAGTCGGGCGGCCAGCCCGGAGTCGACGACGTGGACCTTTGGCTTCGCGCTCACGCGCGAGCGAAGATTCTTGCCCCACGCGGGGAGACGCACGACCAGGAAGAGATCCTCAAGGAGCCGGAGATGATTCTCGGCGGTGGGCCTGCTGACGCCAAGCTTCTCAGCTGCCGTCGTCACGTTCAGCAGCTGACCAGTCTGTGCCGCGACGTACGCCAACAGGTCTGCCAGCGCCTGACGCTCGCGGATCCTGCTCAGCTCCACGGCATCGCGCTCGACGGACGCTCGGACGAAGTCGTCGAACCAGCGAGCCCTGGCCGGACCCGATCGCCGCAGCGCGAGGGGCATTCCTCCGGAGCACACGCGATCGACATACTCAGCTCGCGTCGTCGTCGACAATGGGTCGGCGCTCACGACCGCATCGGCATCCGCTGAGAGCGCCTCGAGCAGGTTCTCCCGCGCTCCCTCCAGCTCCCCTTGGGAGAGTGGCCAGATGACGAGCGAATGGAGGCGTCCGGTCAGCGCCTGCACTGTCGCTGGCAGGGCATCCTGCCTCGTCGACCCTGTGATGACCGCCGTTCCCGGAGGGCTCCCCTCACGATTCAGGCGCGCCTTGAGCGCATCAAGCACATCCGGGACTCGCTGATACTCGTCGATGCACACTGGGGCCCCGACTCTCACTGTGGCTGCCAGATTCCCCTGGACAGCCTCGCGCACCCCGACGTCGTCGAGGTCGATCACCGAACTGCCAACAGATTCAGCAAAGCCGCGGAGCACCGTTGACTTGCCTACCGACCGTGGACCGTGCAAGGCGATCACCGGTTCGATCTGCACCCGCTCCGCCAGGAGATCACTGATGCGACGGGGGACGAATCCATCCAGCTCCATGAGCCTAACTTAGCAAACGTGAGCGTCCGTGGCTTACAAACACGAGCATGGCCGTCTCGGTCGCGGCGTATCCCTGCCGGGTCCGGCCGGACGCCCGCATCAGCAGGTTCCCGTCCGCGGGGTTCGTCTCGACGAGGATGTCGATGTCCGACCCCGGGGTCGCCGTGCCGCGAGCGACGCAGCCGAACAGCTTCTGGTTCGTCGCGCCGTACCGGTCAAGTAGCACCTCAAACCCGTCTCGACGCGCGTCGAGGAACTCGCGGAGCGAGCGTCTCGGGCGTCGCAGCAACCTCAGGCACACCTTCAGGATACCGGCGACGGCGGGCATTGAGGATCGTGCGGCGCTGACCAGGGTTTAGACATAGAATCGAAATTCGACCACATTCCGGCGCAGGGCAACGTCACGCACCCAGCCCCCGTGGCTTCAGAATGTCACGCGGACTGCAGCGGCGCGATCGCCGCAACCTGGTCACGCAGTGCCCGCCGCTCGAGCCGCAGCTCATAGTTCGACTGCAGGTTCATCCAGAACTCCTCGGATGTCCCGAAGTAGCGCGCCAGACGGATCGCCGTGTCCGCGGTGATCCCTCGCTTGCCGTGCACGATCTCGTTGATGCGCCGCGGCGGCACACCGATCGACACCGCCAGCTTGTTCTGCGTGATCCCGAAGCCCTCGATGAAGTCCTCCATCAGGATCTCTCCCGGATGGATCGGCTCGATCAGGTCAGGCTCAGTGGTAGTCGACGAGTTCGACATCTTCAGCACCTCCATCTCTCCAGACGAAGCAGAGACGCCACTGCGCGTTCACGCGGATGCTGTGCTGCCCACGTCGGTCACCGACGAGCCGCTCCAAGCGGTTCCCCGGTGGGACCCGGAGGTCTTCGACATCTTTCGCCGCATGGATCAGTTCGAGCTTCCGCAAGGTCGCCCGCTGCACGGTCCGGTCGACGCGCTTGACGTACTGCTCATGCCAGATGCGTTCGGTGTCCTTGCTGCCGAACGATCTGATCACGAGACCAGTGTATGGCGGATACCGTCAATAACGCTAGACGTTAAACCGGAACTCGACCACGTCACCGTCCTGCATGACGTAGTCCTTGCCCTCCAGGCGCATCTTCCCTGCAGCCTTCGCGGCCTGCTCGGAACCGGCGGCCACCAGGTCGTCAAAGCTGACCACCTCGGCCTTGATGAAGCCCTTCTGGAAGTCGGTGTGGATCACACCAGCTGCCTCCGGCGCGGTCGCGCCCTTGGGGATCGTCCACCCGCGAGCCTCCTTGGGGCCGGCGGTCAGGTAGCTCTGCAGCCCCAGCGTGTCGTAGCCCACCCGAGCCAGCACGTCCAGGCCGGGTTCGTCGACACCGCTGTCGGCCAGGAACTCGCGCGCCTCCTCGTCGGTCATCTCGACCAGCTCCGACTCGAACTTGGCATCCAGGAAGATCGCCTCGGCCGGGGCCACGATTTCGCGCATCCGCGACTTGAGGTCCTCGTTGGCCAGCTCGTCCTGGTCGCAGTTGAACACGTAGATGAACGGCTTGGCGGTGAGCAGGAAGAACTCGCGCAGCAGCTCGGTGTCCATCCCCGAGGCGAAGACGGTCGTCCCCGAGTTGAGCACCTCGATCGCCTCGTTCATGGCCGCCAGCTTGGGCTGGACGTCCTTCTTGATCCGGGCTTCCTTGTCGACGCGCGGCAGGGCCTTCTCCAGGGTCTGCAGGTCGGCCAGGATCAGCTCGGTGGTGATCGTCGAGATATCACTGCCGGGGTCGACCTTGCCGTCGACGTGGGTGACGTCGGCGTCCTCGAACACCCGGGTCACCTGGCAGATCGCCTGGGCCTCACGGATGTTGGCCAGGAACGCGTTGCCCATGCCCTCACCCTGGCTGGCTCCCTTGACGATGCCGGCGATGTCGACGAATGACACCGTGGCGGGCACGAGCCGCTCCGAGCCGTAGATCTCGGCCAGCTTGGCCAGCCGCGGGTCGGGCACCCCGACCACGCCGACGTTCGGCTCGATCGTGGCGAACGGGTAGTTCGCGGCGAGCACATCGTTCTTGGTCAGGGCGTTGAAAAGGGTCGACTTGCCGGCGTTGGGCAGTCCGACGATTCCGATGGTAAGAGCCACGAGAGGCAAGCTTACCCGTGAGCGCCGCCCCGGCTCACACCCCCGACCAGTACGCTTCCAGCGCCCGTGACAGGTACCAGGGGTCGTCGGCCCCGCACATTTCGCGCGCCGAATGCATCGACAGCAGCGGGATGCCGACATCGACCGTGGTGATGCCCAGCCGGGAGGCCGTGATCGGCCCAATGGTCGAGCCGCAGGGCACCGAGTTGTTCGACACGAACGGCTGGCTGGGCACCTCGGCGGCATCACAGGCCCGACGCCACAGCGCCGCACCGACCGCATCGGTGGCGTAGCGCTGGTTCGCGTTGATCTTCAGCAGCGGACCGGCATTCACCAGCGGCTGGTTCTGCGGGTCGTGGCGACCGACATGGTTGGGGTGCACCGCATGCCCGGCATCAGCCGAAATGCAGCTCGAGCGACGGATCATCGCGGCAAACCGGTCACCCGCAATGCCGTGCCCGGCAGCAATGCGGCGCAGCACGTCCTCCAGGAGCGGACCGGCCGCACCACTCGCCGTGGCCGAACCGACCTCTTCATGGTCGAAGGCCACCATGACCGCGATGTCGGAGCCCAGTTCCACCCGGCTCAGCGCCACCAGACCCGCGTGCACACTGCTCAGGTTGTCCAGCCGCGGCGAGGCGAAGAACTGCTCCCCCACGCCGAACATGCCCGGTTCCTGGGTGGTGAAGGCGACCACGTCGTGGTGGGCCAGGTCGGCCCGCTCGATGCCGGCCTGTTCACAGAGGTACTCCTCGATGTCGAGGTCGGCGTCGCCGACCGCGAAGACCGGACGAGTGTGCTGCTGCCGGTCAAGCGTCAAACCGTCGTTGGCCGTGCGATCGAGGTGGATGGCCAACTGCGGGATCCGCAGGATAGGCCCGGTGCGCACCATCCGCACCTCGCCCTCGACCGTGGTCAGCCGACCCGCCAGCCCCAGTTCGCGATCGAGCCACGAGTTGAGCAGCGGCCCACCGTAGATCTCCATGCCGGCCTGCTGCCAGCCGGCGACGCTCGCGGTGGCGTTCGGCTTCAACTTGAAGCCCGGTGAGTCGGTGTGCGACCCGACAATACGGAACCCGGTCGTGTCATCGACGGTGTCGGGCACCAGCCAGGCCACCACCGCCCCGTCGCGGACGACGAACTGCCCGCCGTGGCTGCGTTCCCAGGGTCGCGCCTCGTCCAAGCGGGTGAAACCACTGGCCTCCAGGTGCGCGGCCACGACATCAGCGGCGTGGTACGAGCTGGGCGAGGCCTTGACGAATGATGCCAGGCCCTCGAGGTGATCGCGTGCAGACATGGACCCATCCAACCAGAGTTCAGTCCAGCCCCAGGGTGGACACCTGGCGTTCGACCACCTCCCGGAAGAAGGCGTCGGTGTCGTCCACCACGCCGCGGAAGTGGCCGGCCAACTCCAGGGAGATGAACCCGATCACCTGCGCGAGTTCGGCCACCGCACCGGTGGCAGAGATGTCCAGGAAGGGGGCCGCCACCCGGGCCGCGGCCGGGATGGTCTGCGGGGGTGCCTGGTAGTCAGGCACCGGCGTGCCGTAGATCAGCTGGAACTCGTGCGGGAAGGCCCGGGCCCAGTCGCGTGCAGCCAGGGCCGCGGCACGCCAGAGCTGCGCCGGACCACCGTCGACCTCGGCGACGGCCTGCTCGACGGCGCCAGCGAGGTGGCCGTAGCTCTCGATGATCAACTCGGTCAGCAGCGCCTCGCGGTTGGGAAAGTAGCGGAACACCGCCGAGGAGACCATGCCCACGTCGCGCGCGACCGCCCGCATGGACAACCCCGCCGCGCCCTGCTGGGCGATCTGGCTGCGCGCACTGGCCAGGATGCGCGCGGTGTTCTCGGCCCTGCCCTGTTCCCGGATTCCCGCCATGGACCCCATCATGCCGACCCCGCCAGGAAATTGCGAGAGCAATGCTCTTGCTTTTTCGAGAGCACTGCTCTCATACTGGACCCATGAAGACCACAGCCACTCCCCTGTTCGGCCTCGGGGTCACGATGGCCGCCTACCTGCTGCTGCGCCCCTACGGCGATTCCGGCGATACGGCGGCCACCGCTGCCGCGTTCGCCAGTCCGCTGTGGGTTGCCGCCCACCTGTGCGGGGTGCTGGCGATCGCCCAGTTCGCCCGGCTTGCCCTACGGCTGGACGAGGCGCTGGCCTCGACCGGGCGCCGCTCCACCAGCGCCCGCCCGGCGCGCACCCTGACCCTGGTCGGCCTCGTGCTGTGCCTGCCCTACTACGGCACCGAGACCTTCGGCCTGCATGCCCTGGGCCGGGCGCACCGGGCCGATCCCTCCGCCGGGATGCTCGCGGTGGCCGAGCAGGTGCGCAACCAGCCGGTCGCGCTGGCGACGTTCGGCATCGGCCTGCTCGCACTGTCGGTGGCGGGGGTGCTGGTGGCGCTGGCCTGGGCCCGCCACAGCCGGACGATGAGCTGGGCGGCGTGGCCGTTGGGCGTGGCCATGGCACTGTTCCCGGTGCAGTTCTACCTGCCGCCGGCCGGGCGCATCGGCTACGGCCTGGTGGTGGCGGCCTGCGCCGCACTGTGGCTGGTGGCCGTGCTGCGGCGACCCACCGATTCGGCCCCCAGCGGGGTGGCCGACAAGTTTTGTCAGAGTGCTGCGGCACAGTGAAGACATGACTTCCGCATCGCTCGTCCTGCTGCTGACCGGCCTGGTCGTGGGCGCCCTCGGCACCTGGCTGGTGGCCCGCTCCCGGGGCCAGGCCGACCTGCACGAGGCCCGGGCCGGCGCCGAACGGGCCCGAGCCGAGACCGCACAGGTGCGGGCCGAGCTGGCCACCCAGCGTGAACTGCTGGCCCAGCACCGCACCGAGGCCGCCAATGCCGACGCCGACCGGGCCGAGCACCAGGCCATGGTCAGCCAGGCCCGCACCGAGGCGGCCGAGGCGAAGGCCGACCTGGCCGGCGCCATCGCCCAGCGCGATGCCGCCAGGGCCCAGGTCGCGGCTATCAGCGCCGACCAGCAGCGGATGACCGACCAGTTCAAGCTGCTCTCGGCCGAGCAGCTCGAACAGCAGGGGCGCACCGCCGACGCCGCGGCGGCCGAGCGCCAGAAGGCCGTCGAAGCAGTGGTCACCCCGCTGACCCAGCAGCTGGCCGAGTTCCAGCAGAAGATCACCCTGATGGAGCGCGAGCGCACCGCCCTGACCACCGAACTGCGCGAGCAGGTCAAGCTGGTCAGCGCGACCGGCGACCAGGTCCGCCGCGAGACCCACGCCCTGGCCACCGCGCTGCGCAAGCCGCAGGTGCGCGGCCAGTGGGGTGAGCTGCAGCTCAAGCGGCTGGTCGAGTTCTCCGGCCTGGTCGAGAACATCCACTTCGTGACCCAGGCGACCACCACGACGAGTGCCGAGACCACCATCCGGCCCGACATGACGATCCTGCTGGGTGACGGCAAGCAGGTGCACGTCGACTCGAAGGTGCCGCTGTCGGCCTTCCTCGACGCCCACGAGAGCGAGTCCGAGGTCGAACGCGAGCAGCGCCTGGTCCAGTTCACCCGCAACGTCCGCACCCACATCGACCAGCTCGCCGACAAGAAGTACTGGTCCTCCGAGGTGGCCACCCCGGAGTTCGTGATCATGTTCATCCCGATGGAGTCGCTCTACGCCGAGGCCATGCACCGCATGCCCGACCTGTTCGAGCACGCCACCGCCCGGGGCATCGTGCTGGCCAACCCCGGCTCACTGATCGCACTGCTCAAGACCGTGGCCCACTCGTGGCGGCAGGCCGAACTCGCCGAGAACGCCGGGAAGGTGCTCAGCCTGGCCCGCGAACTGCACGACCGGCTCGCCACCATGGGCGCCAACATCGACAAGCTCGGCCGCGCACTGGGCAGCACGGTGAAGGCCTACAACGCCTCGGTCGGCTCCCTCGAGGCCCGGGTGCTGCCCACCGCCCGCAAGCTGAACGACCTGCATGTCACCGAGGCGGCGCTGGAGTCCCCCAGCCGGGTCGACGCCGAGGTGCGCCCGCTCACCGCCCCCGAACTGGAGATGAGGCGCCCCGACCCGAGCCTGGCGGAGTTGGTCGAGGACACCACACCGGCGCGCACCGCACACCTGCGCCAGCTCGGCTGACCCGCCGCCGACGGCCAAGGGGTGCGAGTTCGCCCGGGTGGGAGTACAAATGAACCTTGTGACCACTCTCGCTGAAACCGCTGCCCTGATCGAGGCCGCCACCGGCGTCCTGCACGGTGTCGCCACGATGACGCCCCTGCAGCACAACGAGCGCCTGTCACAGGCCAGCGGGGCCGAGGTCTGGCTCAAGCGGGAAGACCTGCAGCCGGTGCGCTCCTACAAGTTGCGCGGCGCCTACTTCCTGATGAGCCGGCTCACCGCCGACGAGCGGGCCGCCGGCGTGATCTGCGCCTCGGCCGGCAACCACGGCCAGGGAGTCGCCTGGAGTTGCGCGCGGCTCGGCATCAACGCACGCATCTTCATCCCGTCCACCACCCCGCGCCAGAAGCGTGACCGCATGAACGCGCTGGGCCAGGGCCACATCGAGCTGGTGGTCGGCGGCGACACCTATGACGACGCCTCCACCCTGGCGAAGAAGGTGGCCGCCACCGAGGGGGCCACCATGGTGCCGGCCTTCGACGACCTGCGCACCGTCGCCGGTCAGGGCACCCTGGCCCCCGAGATCGTCGAACAACTCGGCAAGGCCCCCGACGTGCTGCTCGTCCCGGTCGGCGGCGGCGGGCTGCTGTCGGGCCTGGGCGCGTGGTTCCGCATCAACTACCCCGACACCCGCATCATCGGCGTCGAACCCGCCGGGGCGCCCAGCATGATCCGCGCACTGGAGGCCGGGCAGCCGGTCTCGCTGAAGGGCATCGACACCTTCATCGACGGCGCCGCGGTCAGCCGCGCCGGCGACCTCACCCTGCCGCTGGTCAGGCAGGTCGCCCCCGAGATGATCGCCGTGCCTGAGGGGCAGGTCTGCACGGAGATGCTCGACATGTATCAGGTCGACGGCATCATCGCCGAGCCGGCCGGGGCGTTGTCGTCGGCCGCGCTGCGCACCTCCGAGGTCGACAGCGCCGTGGTCATCGGGCCCGGGAAGACAGTCGTCTCGATCGTCTCGGGCGGCAACAATGACGTCTCCCGTTACGCCGAGATCGTCGAGCGCTCCCTGGTGCACCAGGGCCGCAAGCGCTACCTGCTGGTCAGCTTCCCGCAGGAGCCGGGAGCGCTGCGCCGCTTCCTCGACGAGGTGCTCGGCCCCGATGACGACATCGTCCACTTCGAGTACATCAAGCGGTCCAACCGCGACACCGGCCCGGCGCTGGTGGGCATCGAACTGTCCGACCCCTTCGACTTCCCGAAGCTGGTCGAACGCCTCGACGCCACCAACATCCAGGCCGAGGTGCTGCCCGCCGACAGCCCCTTCACCCGACTGCTCGTCTGAGCCGGGCCGCAGAAGCCCGTCAGTGCTGCTGAGCGCGCTTGATGTCCTTGCGCAGTTCCGGCGGCAGCGCGAAGACCAGCGACTCCTCGGTCAGGCGCTCCTCGACCGCGGCCGGGAAGCCGCGGTCCTGCAGGTGTGACAGCACGCCCTGGACCAGTTCGTCGGGCACCGAGGCACCGCTGGTGACCCCGACCGACTCGACTCCCTCGAGCCAGGCATCGTCGATCTCCCCGGCGTTGTCGACGCGGTAGGCGGCCTTGGCGCCGGCATCCAGCGCGACCTCGACCAGCCGCACCGAGTTGGACGAGTTCTGCGAGCCGACCACGATGACCAGGTCGCTGTGCTCGGCGATCTGCTTGATCGCGGCCTGCCGGTTCGAGGTGGCGTAGCAGATGTCGTCCGAGGGCGGGTCCATCAGCAGCGGGAACTTCTCCCGCAGGCGGCGCACCGTCTCATAGGTCTCATCGACGCTCAGGGTGGTCTGGCTGAGCCAGGCCAGCTTGCTCGGGTCCTTGACCTCGAGGGCGTCGACGTCCTCGGGGTGCTCGACCAGGGTCATGTGGTCGGGGGCCTCACCCATGGTGCCCTCGACCTCTTCGTGGTTCGCGTGGCCGATCAGCAGGATCTCGCGGTCGTCGGCGGCGAACCGCTTGGCCTCGTGGTGCACCTTGGTCACCAGCGGGCAGGTCGCGTCAATGGTCTTCAGTTCCCGCTCGGCGGCCTCGGCGTGCACCGCCGGGGAGACCCCGTGGGCGGAGAAGACGACGGTGGCGCCCTCGGGCACCTCGACGAGTTCCTCCACGAAGATCGCCCCACGCTGTTCCAGGGTCTCCACCACGTGCTTGTTGTGCACGATCTGCTTGCGCACGTACACGGGCGGGCCGTACAGGTCCAGGGCCTTCTCGACGGTGATCACGGCCCGGTCGACACCCGCACAGTACCCACGGGGTGCGGCCACCACGACACGCTTGGAGGTCTCAGTCATGCCGTCAGTCTACCGGGGGGTGAGCCGGTGCAGCGGCACACTGGAACCCGACCCCACTTCAAGGAGAACGTTGCCGCATGGCCGAACCGGGCTGGTACCACGACCCCACCGGAACTGAGCGCTACCGCTACTGGGACGGCTCGAGCTGGTCGACATCCACCAGCCAGGAACTGCCTGGGGGTCGCGGCCCCCGGTATCGATGGGCCCTGTTCCTGGTCGCCGGTGTCGTCGCCCTCGCGGTGGTGCTCACCCTGCTGCTGCCCCGCGGCGGCACCGACCCCGACACCGACGCCACCGAGCAGACCACCACGACCGAGGCACCCACCGACCCCCAGACCCCGGGCGCCACCCAGACCTCCCGTGACCTGTGCACCGCCGGCAATGGGCGCTACCTGTCGGCATCCAAGCAGAAGAACGTGGTGCACACGGGCCTGGCCATCGACTTCCCGCAGGACTGGGGCTTCCGCCTCGACGTCGACCAGTTCCCCTGGCTCGAAGACGTCTACCCCTTCGGCACGATCGCGAACGACATCGAGGCCGCCATCATCATCGGACGACAGCCCGCCGCACTGCCCACCGACCTGACCCTGGCCGTGCAGCAGAACTGGTTGTGCTTCGTCGACCGCGGTTTCCTGCAGGACGAGGGCCTGCCCGACGAACTACCGGCCGACGTCGAGACCATCGAGACCAACGGCGTCCCCGGGGCGAAGGCCGACATCACCGCCGAGACCAGCCAGGGCAAGGTGGTCCTCACCATCCGCGTCCACCACACCGGCAGCGCACTGGTGAGCTTCATCGGCTACCACGACCAGGCTGGCGACACCGCGATCGACGAGCAGATCCGCACCACCCTGGACACCATCCGCCGCGGCTGACGATTCTGTCGGACCCACCACCTAGGGTGGTTGCGTGGCCGAACTCCAGAGCTCTGCTGACCGCCCCCAACCGCTGGGGCGGGTGGTCGCTGCGCTCAAGGGCTGGGTGGAACGCACCGGCGACATCTGGGTCGAGGGCCAGGTGCTCGAGATCAACCGCCGCAGCGGCGCCACCCAGTACCTCAAGCTGCGTGACTCGCGGGTCAACGTGTCGGCCACACTGACCTGCAGCCGGCTCGTGCTCGACAATGCCGGCCCGCTCACCGAAGGCGCCACCGTCGCCGCGTGGGTGAAGGCCCGCGTGTGGGAGCAGAACACCCAACTCAGTTTCGAGTGCCGGGAACTGCGCCCCATGGGCGAGGGCCAGCTGCTGGCCCGCCTCGAACACCTCAAACGCACCCTGCAAGCTGAGGGCCTGTTCGACCCGCACCGCAAACAGCGGCTGCCGTTCGTCCCGGCCGTCATCGGGCTGATCTCGGGCGCCAACTCCGACGCCGAACGCGACGTGGTCACCAACACCCGCCGCCGCTGGCCCTCGGCCCGCTTCGAGGTGCGCAACACCCCGGTGCAGGGCGCCACCGCGGCGGCCGAGATCATCGACGCCCTGGCCGAGCTCGACCGCACCCCCGGCGTCGAGGTGATCGTGATCGCCCGCGGCGGCGGTTCCTTGGAAGACCTGCTGCCCTTCTCCGACGAGGGCCTGGTGCGGGCGGTCGCCGCCTGCCGCACCCCGGTGGTCTCGGCGATCGGCCACGAGAAGGACTCCCCCATCCTCGACAACGTCGCCGACCTGCGCGCCTCGACCCCGACCGATGCCGCGAAACGGATCGTCCCCGATGCCACCGAGGAACGTGCCCTGGTGCAGCAGGCCCGCAGCCGGATGGCGCAGGCGGTGGTTTCCCGGCTCGAGAACGAACAGCGGCTGCTCGACCAGCTGCGCTCCCGCCCGGTGTTGCTGAACCCGCTGGCCAGCTTCGAGATGCACCAGGAACGTCTCGACTCCCAGCGCGCCAGCCTGCACGCGGCCATCAGCCGCGCCGTGGACGACGAGTCACGCCAGCTGCGCCACCTGCTCGAACGTGTCCGGTCCCTGTCACCGCAGCGGACCCTGGAACGCGGCTACGCCATCCTCACCGACGGCACCGACACCATCACCTCGGTCACCTCGGTGGACGAGGGCGACGACCTGCTGGCCTACCTCGCCGACGGCGAGCTCGTCCTCGAAGTGCGCCAGAGCACCCCGAACCCCCACCCCCAAGCACCGGCCGGAGGCGACCATGACTGAGACCCCGCAGATCCCCTACGAGCAGGCCCGCGCCGAACTGGCCGAGGTGGTCACCAAACTCGAGTCGGGCCGCGCCCCGCTGGCCGAGTCGATGCAGCTGTGGCAGCGCGGCGAGCAGCTGGCCGAGATCTGCCAGCAGTGGCTGGACGGGGCCCGCGCCACGGTCGAGGCCGCCCGCAAGTCAGTCGACAAGTCACTCGAGTAGCCCGGCGACCTCACTGAGGCGTTCCACCCCGGCGTCGGAGACCAGCACGGTGGTCACCCCGGCATCACTGGTGTGCACCAGCGAATGGGTGCGCCGGTCGGCCGAGAGGTAGTGCTGCCACTCCCGGCCGGCGGCCTCGACCGGCCCGACCGGGGTGCCCTCCCGGGTGACGTGCACCAGGTAGGGCGCGGCCGGGGCACTGGTCTGGTTGATCGCGAAGTAGACCTGGTGATCGGCCAGGAACCCCAACTCCAACGTCGGGCCACCGGCCGGGTCACCCGAGGGCAGCACCTGGCCGGTCTCCACCCAGACCGCCTTGGTGGCCGTCCACCCGGCGGGCAACGCCTTCAGCGTCTGCACCTCGAACTCGTCGGCCTGCTGCGCCTGGGCCACCACCGACTGCCAGTCCACCGAGGTCACCGGCGGCCCCTCGGGGTCGCGGGTGAAGAACCAGGTGATCAGCAGCACCGGCACCATCAACACGATGATGGTCCAGATCATGTCGCGGGCAGTTGCGTTCTTGTTGGGTCCAGCCACCCGGCCAGTGTCCCAGCTACACCAACCGGGGACCAATCAGCCCCATCAGAGGGATTCCTCCAGCATGTCGGTGACCAGGGCGGCGATCGGGGAACGCTCCGAGCGGGTCAGGGTCACGTGGCCGAACAGCGGGTTGCCCTTCAGCTTCTCGACCACGGCCGCGACCCCGTCGTGGCGCCCGACCCGCAGGTTGTCACGCTGGGCCACGTCGTGGGTCAGTACCACCCGCGAGTTCTGCCCGATGCGGCTGAGCACCGTCAGCAGCACATTGCGTTCCAGCGACTGCGCCTCGTCGACGATCACGAACGCGTCATGCAGCGAACGCCCACGGATGTGGGTCAGCGGCAGCACCTCGAGCATCTCCTGCTCGATGATCTCGTCGATCACGTACTTGTTGGTCAGCGCCCCGAGGGTGTCGAAGACGGCCTGGCCCCACGGCGACATCTTCTCGTTCTCGTTGCCGGGCAGGTAGCCGAGCTCCTGGCCGCCGACCGCGTACAGCGGCCGGAACACCATCATCTTGGAGTACATCCGGCGTTCCATCACCATCTCGAGCCCCGCACACAGGGCCAGGGCCGACTTGCCGGTGCCGGCGCGCCCACCCAGCGACACGATGCCGACCTCCGGGTCGAGCAGCAGGTCGAGCGCGACCCGCTGCTCAGCCGATCGTCCGTGCAGCCCGAACGCTTCGCGGTCGGACTTCACCAGCCGCACCTGCCCGGTGGCGGTCTTGCGCCCCAGCGCGGTACCGCTGGACGAGTGCAGCACCAGGCCGGTGTTGACCGGCAGCGACTCCGCCTCGGCGACCTCGGCCGACCCGCCTGCGTAGAGTGCGTCGATGACCTCACCGGGCACCTCGAGTGACTTCATGCCGGTCCAACCGGTGTCACGGGCCAGTTCGGCGCGGTACTCCTGGGCCTGCAGCCCGACCGCCGAGGCCTTGACCCGCATCGGCAGGTCCTTCGAGACCAGCACCACGTCGGCACCCTCGGCCTGGTAGTTCAGCGCCACCGCCAGGATGCGGGTGTCGTTGTCGCCCAGCCGGAAGCCGAGCGGCAGCCGGGTCTGGTCGGTGTGGTTCAGCTCCACGTGGATCACCCCACCGCGGTCATTGACCGGGATCGGCTCGTCGAGTCGTCCGTGCTCAACCCGCAGGTCGTCCAGCAGTCGCAGCGCCGAGCGGGCGAAGTAGCCCAGTTCCGGGTGGTGGCGCTTGGCCTCGAGTTCGGTGATGACCACGATCGGCACGACGATGGCGTGCTCGGCGAAACGCAGCAATGCGCGGGGGTCACTCAGCAGCACGGAGGTGTCGATCACATAGGTGGTCAGCGGCCGGGAGGAACCGGTGAACGCGAGGGGCGGGGCCGCCTGGTCCGGCGTGGTGTTCTGGTCGGTGGCGCTCTTGAGCACGGTGTTTCCTTCCCGTGGCAAGGGCCTCACACCAACGGCGAACAACCCTTGCTGGATCTTTCGTTCCGTGGTGAAGCATCGTCGGGGAAGGCGGGCCATGGGGCCCTGACAGCCGCTTCTGGTCCCGACGCTAATCGCCGTGACTGCCCGATCCCGGTTGGCGCGCCGGAAATTCATTCCGGCCGCGCGAGAGTTCACCCAGTGTTTGCCGAGCAGGCTCAGGCGAAGGTGGCCACGCAGATCGCGGCGAAGTGGCACAGTGCGGCCACCACCGTCGCGGCGTGGAAGATCTCGTGGAAGCCGAACCAGGTCGGTGACGGGTTGGGCCGCTTGCGGGCATAGACCACCGCACCGAGTGAGTAGACCAGGCCACCGGCGATGATCAGCGCCACCACGAGCGGCCCGCCGTTGGTCCAGAACTGGCCCAGCCAGCCGACCGCCGCCCAGCCCATCAGCAGGTACAGCGCGGTGTAGAGCCAGCGTGGGGCCGACAGCCACAGCACCCGGAACCCGACGCCCAGCGCGGCCGCGACCCAGATCAGCACCAGCAGCGCTACCCGGGAGCGTCCCTCGAGCAGTTGCACGGCCAGCGGCGTGTAGGTGCCGGCGATGAACACGAAGATGTTGGCGTGGTCGAAGCGGCGCAGCAGTCTCGTGGTGCGTTCGCTCCAGGTGCCGCGGTGGTAGACCGCAGAGTTGCCGAACAGCAGCAGGGCGCTCAACAGGTAGACCGCCACGGCCACTCGTCCGCCGATGGTCGGGGTGAAGATGATCAGCACCAGCCCGCCCAGGAAGGCCAGCGGGGTCATGCCGGTGTGCAGCCACCCCCTCAGCCGGGGCTTCACTGCTGCCACCACGTCCGCCACCCGGGGCGACTCACTCAACTTCTGCACACCACTAACCTACGCTTGCGTAGGTTCAGGTACAACACGGCCCCGCTTCGCTAGGCTGACCAGCATGTCGAAGTCGTCACTGTTCAGCCGACTGCGCAGCCCCGAGGGCAGGCAGGAACTGATCGACCGACTGCACCCGCGCGGACTGCTCTACCGCTCCTACGAGGGGCGACTCACCGCCGAGCTCGACCGCGACCGGCTGCCGCAGCACGTGGCGGTGATGGCCGACGGGAACCGCCGCTGGGCCCGACTGAACGCCCCCGGCCAGCCACTGATCACCGGGTACCGGGCCGGCGCCGACAAGCTGCGCGACTTCTGCGGGTGGTGCGACGAGTCCGGCATCGGTCGGGTCACCCTGTGGGTGCTGAGCACCGACAACCTGCAGCGCGCCGACCGTGACGAGCTCGACGGGCTGCTGCAGGTGATCGGCGACATGGTCACCGACCTGGCCACCCACCCCAACTGGCGGGTGCAGATCGTCGGCGCGATGGACCTGCTGCCCGACGACATCGCCGCCCGGCTCAAGGCCGCCACCGAACCCACCGCCGGGCGCACCGGCATGCACATCAACATCGCGGTCAGCTACGGCGGACGACACGAGTTGCGCGACGCCTTCCGTTCCCTGCTGGCCGAAGAGGCCGAGAAGGGGACGACCTTGGCCGAGTTGGCCACCACCTTGGAGATCGAGCAGATCGCTGACCACCTGTACACCAAGGGGCAGCCCGACCCCGACCTGATCATCCGTACCAGCGGTGAGCAGCGGGTCTCGGGGTTCCTGATCTGGCAGAGCGTGCACAGTGAGCTGTACTTCTGTGAGGCGCTGTGGCCCGACTTCCGCCGGGTCGACTTCCTGCGCGCCCTGCGTTCCTTCACCCAGCGTGAGCGTCGCTACGGCCGCTGAGCAAACACCGATATGATGACTTCATCATGTCACCACATTGGCAGGCCTCCCCGCAGGCACCCCTGTACGAAGTCAAGGCCGGGCTGTTCCGCGGCCTGTCCCACCCGCTGCGCATCCGGGTGCTCGAACTGCTCGCTGACGGCCAGGAGCACACCGTCGCCGAACTGCTCGAGCAGACCGAGCTCGAGGCCTCGCACCTGTCCCAGCACCTGGCCGTGCTGCGCCACAACCGGCTGGTGATCTCCGAGCGGCGCGGCAGCCACGTGCACTACCGGCTGTTCTCACCGGCGGTCGCCGACCTGCTCAGCGTCGCCCGCCGGCTGTTGACCGAACTGGTCGACGACGTCGAGTCCCTGCCGAAGTTGCCCACGCCATGAGCGCCCCCACCCAGAACGCCGCCATCCCGGCGAGGCGGTCGCGGTCGTGGCGCACCCTGCTGCCGTCGTGGTCGGACTACCGCGACCTGCGCACCACCTGGCGCAAGGACCTGCTGGCCGGGCTCACCGTCGGCATCGTCGCGCTGCCGCTGGCCCTCGGTTTCGGGGTCAGCTCCGGTGTGACCGCCGAGGCCGGCCTGATCACCGCCATCGTGGCCGGCATGCTGGCCGCGGTCTTCGGCGGCTCGAACGTGCAGGTGTCGGGGCCCACCGGCGCCATGGCGGTCGTCCTGCTGCCCATCGTCGCCACCCAGGGTGTCGGCGTGGTCGCCGCGATCGCGGTGATGGCCGGCATCATGGTGGTCGCCGCCGGGGCGCTGCGGCTGGGGCGGGTGGTCTCGTTCATCCCCTGGCCGGTGATCGAGGGCTTCACCATGGGCATCGGGGTGATCATCCTGCTGCAGCAGGTGCCGCTGCTGGTCTCACCGGTGCAGTCGGCGGCCGGCGAGCACTCGTCCAACACCGTGGTCGCCGCCGTCCAGTCGATCAGCGAGGCCCAACTCGGCTACCTGCCGTGGAGCCTGGGCGCTGCCGCGGTGGTGGCGGCCTGCATGCTGCTGGCCCCCCGGCTGCACCCGACCCTGCCCGGCTCACTGATCGGCATCGTCGTGGTGACCGTGGTCGCCGCCCTGGTCGACACCCCGCTGGCGGTGATCGGCGAACTCCCCCACACCCTGCCGATGCCGTCGCTGCCCCAGCTCAGCCCCGGTCTGGCCGTCGAACTGCTGCCGGCCGCGGCCACCGTCGCAGCCCTGGCCGCGATCGAGTCTTTGCTCTCGGCGCGGGTCGCGGCGTCCATGGACGACACCGGCCCCTACGACCCCGACCGGGAACTGATCGGCCAGGGCATCGCCTCGATCGGCTCGGGGTTCTTCGGCGGAATGCCGGCCACCGCGGCGCTGGCCCGCACCGCGGTGAACGTCCGTTCGGGCGGTCGCAGCCGGCTCGCGGCGATCACCCATGCGCTGGTGCTGCTGCTGGTGGTGCTGGTCGCCGCCGGCCCGGTGGGCATGATCCCGCTGGCTGCCCTGGGCGGCATCCTGGTGGTCACCGCCACGAAGATGGTGAACCTGGTCACCGCGCGCTCGATCATGGGTTCCACGAAGGGCGATGCGATCAGCTTCGTGGTCACCTTCGTCGTCACCCTGGCCTTCGACCTGATCGTGGCCGTGGTGGTGGGCATGGTGCTGCTGGGCATTGTCGCGATCCGCAACATGGTGCGCGCCACCGAGGTCAGCCGGGAACCGATCCGCGGGCAGGACCTGCCCGGTGACGAGCAGATCGCCATCCTGCGCTTCGACGGGCCGCTGATCTTCGCCTCGTCCGAGAAGGTATTCGACGCGGCCGTGCACATCCAGGGGGTGACCGTGGTGATCCTGCGGATGTCGCAGCTCGAACTGGTCGACGCCAGCGGCGCCCGGGTGCTCAGCGAGATCGTCACCGGCCTGGAACGGCGCGGCATCACCGTGCTGCTGAAGGGTGTGCAGCCCGGCCACGAGCAGATCTTCCGGTCGGTGGGTGTGCTCGACTCACTGCGCCACCACAAGCACCTGTTCGTCGCCATGGACGATGCCCTGGCCCACGCCCGCATCCACGTCGAACGTGAGCGGGCTAACCGAGAACCTCGTCCAACGCATCAGCTGCCCTGATCAACCCCAGGTGGCTGAACGCCTGCGGGAAGTTGCCGGCCAGCCGCCCGTACACCGGGGAGTACTCCTCGGCGAGCAGGCCCAGGTCGGTGCTGACGCCGACGAGCCGGTCCATCATCGCGCAAGCGTCGAGCAGGCGTCCCGAGCGGGCGTACTGCTCGACCAGCCAGAACGCGCAGATCAGGAAGGAGTACTCGTCGCCCGGCAGCCCGTCGGTGCCGGCAGCGGTGCGGTAGCGGTGGACGAAGCCGTGCTCGTCGAGCAGGTCGGCCTCGATCCGGGCGACGGTGGACAGCATCCGCGGGTCGTCGTGGGCGAGCAACCCGACCTGCGGCAGCTGCAGCAGGGAGGCATCGACCTCGGTGTTCTCATAGGTCTGGGTGAAGCTCTGCAGCTGCTCGTTGAAGCCCCGTTCGAGCACCTCGGCGCGCATCCGGTCACGCAGTTCGCGCCAGCGTTCCACGGGTCCGTCGAGGCCGTACTCCTCGACGGCCCGCACGCCCCGGTCGAACGCGGCCCACATCATGGCCCGGCTGTGGGTGAAGTGGTGCAGGTCGCCGCGCATCTCCCAGATGCCGTGGTCGCGACGTTCGAGGTTGGCTTCCTGGAAGTCGAGCATCGACTTCTGCAGTCCCCACGAGAACTCGTCCTCGGCGACGCCGGCCTCGCGCAGGGTGTGCAGGGCGACCATCACCTCACCGACGACATCGGCCTGGTACTGGCCGGCTGCCCCGTTGCCGATCCGCACCGGGGTCGAGTTCTCATAGCCGGGCAGGTGGTCGAGTTCGAACTCGGGCAGGTGGCGTTCCCCGCCCAGTCCGTACATGATGCGCAGCTTGTTGGGGTCACCGGCGATGGCGCGCAGCAGCCAGTGGCGCCAGCGGTTGGCGCCGTCGGTGAAGCCGTGGGCCAGCAGTGCCTCGATGGTCAGCGCCGAGTCACGCAGCCACACGTAGCGGTAGTCCCAGTTGCGGCTGCCGCCGAACTCCTCGGGCAGTGAGGTGGTCGGGGCTGCCACGATGCCGCCGGTCACCTCGTCGGTCAGCGCCCGCAGGGTCAGCAGGGATCGGCGGACCTGTTCGGCGTAGGGGCCGCGCACGTCGATCGCGGACGCCCAGTCGTTCCAGGCGGCGATGGTGGCCTCCATGCCGGTGACCGGTTCGAGCACCTCGGGGTACTCGTGGAACGACGGTGACCAGGACAGGTCCCAGTGCAGCTCGTCGCCGGCGGTCAGTTCGAACTCACCGACATGGACGTCGTCGCGCTGTTCCAGCAGCGGCCCGCGCAGCAGCAGCGAGTCGGGACCGGCGACGGCCAGGATTTCGCAGGCGTCACCGTCGGTCACGTTGCGGAAGTAGGGCACGGCCTCGCCGTAGCTGAACCTGATCCGCAGCACGTTGCGCACGACCAGGTGGCCGGCGTCGCAGCGCACGCTGCGCATCAGGTCGTGGCGGGTGGGTTGGTCGGGGGCGGCGACGGGCATGTAGTCGGTCACCGTGACCTGGCCGGTGGGGGTGCGCCAGGTGGTCTGCAGGACGAACGAGTCGCCGACGTAGCGGCGGTCGACGACCTCACCGTCGACGGCTTCGAGGGTCCAGTGGCCGGCGTCCTCACCGCCGAGGATCGCGGTGAACACCGCCTGGGAGTCGAACCGGGGCAGGCAGAGCCAGTCGATGCTGCCCTGTTCGGAGACCAGGGCGGCGCTGTGCTGGTCGGACAGCAGGGCGTACTTCTCCAGCGGGGTGTCCATGGGTTCTTCCCGGGATCAGGTGCGGCTCCACAGCGGGGTCTTGAACTCGGTGTAGCTGGTCACCGGTTCGAAGCAGACCTGCCCGCGGCAGACGTAGGCGGTGGCCTGCCCGTCGCGCTGCTCGCGGTCGTCGAACAGGTGCCCGAAGCCGGTCGTCCCGGCGGGGCCGGCGACGATCGCCGAACCGGCCGGCGCCATCCGCCAGGCGGCGCGGACGAGCTGGTTCATCCGGTCGTCCTCGTCGACCACGATGGTGACGTCGGCGAGTTTCAGGCCGCGGCGGGCCTCGTCCATGACGAGCACGTCGGCCAGGCTCCAGCCGGCGTGGCGGGGAGCGGCGGCGACGGTGGCCCACGTCGTCCGGGCGGCGGCGTCGGCGCGCTCGCCGTAGCGCTGCTCACCGGTCAGCACCCCGACCGCGCGCAGGGCGTGGACCATGGTGGCGGTGCCGCTGGGGGTGGCGTTGTCCATCAGGTCGCGGGGGCGGGCGAAGCGCAGGTCGTCGTCACCGGCGTCGAAGAACCCGCCGTCGTCGGCGCTGAACAGTTCGTCGGCCTGGTCGACGAGCCAGGCGGCGCGTTCGAGCCAGGTGGCGTCCCCGAGGGCGCCGGCGAGGCGGGTGAAGCCCAGCGCCAGGGCGCCGTAGTCCTCGGTGACGGCCGGGCTGTCGCCGGGCACGCCGCCGCGGCTGCTGCGGCGCAGTTCGCGGACGCCGTCGACCTCGACCAGGTGCACCTGCCAGACCGCCTCGGCGGCACGGCGGGCCAGTTCAACCCATTCGGGCTTGTCGAAGACCATGCCGGCGGTGACCAGCGAGTCGATCGCCAGCCCGTTCCAGGAGGCGATGACCTTGTCGTCGCGGGCCGGGCGGAAGCGCCCGTCGCGGACCTCCTTGAGCCGGGCCGAGACCCGTTCGAGGCGGGGCCAGTCGCCGACCTTGCGCAGCTGCAGGGTCGACAGGCCGTGCTCGAAGGTGCCCTGGTTGGTGACGTGGAAGACGTCCTGCGCCCAGGCGGCGTCGTCCTCACCCAGAGCATCGTTGAGCAGTTCGGGGTTCCAGACGTAGTAGATGCCCTCGTGCACCGAGCCGCGGATGTCGACCGAGTCGGCGTCCAGCGACGAGGCGAACCCGCCGTTCTCGGTGGCCATCTCGTCGGCCAGCCAGTCGACGATGCCGAAGATGACCCGTTCGAACAGGGCCCGCTTGTCGGGGTCGTGGTCGGCGGTGCGCCGCCAGGTGCGGGTGTAGGTGCCCAGCAGCAGCGCGTTGTCGTAGAGCATCTTCTCGAAGTGCGGCACCACCCACTGGGCGTCGACCGAGTAGCGGTGGAAGCCGCCGCCGATCTGGTCGTGGATGCCGCCGCGGGCCATCGTCTCGCAGGTCAGCTGGGCCATGTCGAGGCTGGTGTGGTCACCCTTGACGAGCAGCGCGTCGAGCACCATCGCTGCGGGGAACTTCGGGGCCGACCCGAAGCCGCCGTGCAGCATGTCGTAGTCCTTGCCGAGCGCGTCGAGGGTCTGCATGGCTGTGGGGGCCTTCTCGGCGGCTTCGGGCACCTGGTTGATCTCGGCCAGCTGCGTGCGGATCTGCTCGGCGGACTCGAGCACCGCCTCGTGCTGCTCGTCCCAGGTCTTGGCGAGCGCCTCGACCAGCTGGGTGAAGCTGGGCAGGCCCTGGCGCGGCTCGGGCGGGAAGTAGGTGCCGGCGAAGAACGGCAGGCCGTCGGGGGTCAGGAAGACCGTCATCGGCCAGCCGCCCTGCCCGGTGAGGGCCTGGGTGGCGTTCATGTAGACCGCATCGACGTCGGGGTGCTCCTCGCGGTCGACCTTGATCGAGACGAAGTGCTCGTTGAGCACCTTGGCCACCTCGGGGTCGTCGAAGGACTCATGGGCCATCACGTGGCACCAGTGGCAGGCGGCATAGCCGACACTCAGCATCACCGGCACGTTGCGTTCCCGGGCCTCGGCGAAAGCCTCCTCACCCCACGGGTACCAGTCCACCGGTTGGCGGGCGTGCTGCAACAGGTAGGGGGAAGTGGCGTCGGACAAGCGGTTCGGCATGGGGCAAGCCTAGTGCGGGGCGCTGACAGCAACGGCCGGCGCCCAACCCCGGTCTCCAGTCGGGGACGATCAAGCCTACGCGCGCCGCGCCTTGGCCACGGCACTGATATTTGTCGGCGGGCATCGCTACGCTCGCCACGAGGCGGAAGGTGGGAGCAACATGGCTGACCATGAAGAGATCGGGGTCCTGGAGCACGAGATTCGGCGGCGGTGGCACGAGACACACATCAAGCGGTTCACCCTCGACACCGAGAATCACGTCCGGTGGCGTGCCCAGAACCTCTCTCCTCATGCAGACGAGGCACGCGACTTTCTTGACGGGCTGCGAAGGTCACGTGAGTTGGGCGCCTTCCAGGCGAGTACCGACAAGTGGGTGCGAAGTTCCCCCTCCGGTTACGCTGGAACCGCGGGACAGAGATCATCAACCAGATCAACAAGTTGTCGCCAGAGCCAGTTGTCGCGGTCACCGTCCTGCTGGATGTCCTGACCACTCCTGTCGACCTCGACGACGCAACACGCAAGATCCAACTCCTCGCCACTCACTTGGAATCGATTCGTGTTGGATCGCACCCCAGCGCCAGCCGCGCACCATTCGTGGCGTCCTACTACTGGGGCCTCGATGCCCCAACGGATTGGCCCGTGGCATGGCCCAAATCCACTGAGTACCTGGAGTACTGCACGGGGGTCTCAACCTACGACGACCAAGGCGACCGGTATGCCGAGCTGTACCGCTATGCAATGGAGCTCGACGGCGATCCACTTCGTTTCGAGCAGGTCACGGACTGGTGGGCCGACCAACGGCCAATAGTCATGGACCCCGCCCTATGTGATCGGGCGGCTCTTCGCGAAGCTGCCGACAAGGTGACCGATGACCCCGAGAGATACCGCGGTAATGCGCGTGCATTGGTGGCCGTCGCCCAACACATCGGAACCTCCCTCGAAGCCAGGATTTCCGGCGCCACGGGTCGTACGCTCAAGGCGCACAAACCATCACTCACATGGGACGGGGTCTGGCCGCGAGGGGATCTCTGGGTGGATTGGCGGGTGCCCGGCACCTACGGCCTTGCCGTGCGGTTGTGGCTCAACGGACGGGGACTCGCGATCGGGCTGCGTCCCTACCCGAATGGCAACGCCGGTGGTACCGAGCGCGTCAGGGCGCTCGTCGAGAGTCATCCTCTACCCGGCTATGAGCTTCTCGCCTCCGGTGGTTCACGGATCGGCAAGGACGTCGGCTTCATTGGAGGCGGCAGTGGTGAGGCGGTCTATGCCCGCTGGTTCGGCCGTGATGCCCTTTCCTCGCTCGACCTGCCGAAGGAAGTCCTCAAGACCGCAGCGGCCGTGGCCCCGTTGATCGCCGTGCTCGCTGGTGATACCAACATCGGCGACGGTGCGGACGAGTTGGCCTCGATCGTTGCCGAGTTCAAGGCGTCGACCGGGTACCCGACGGCTGGCAATGAGCAGGATCAGGCGACCCGTCGGGACTACGCACCGGCGCTCGGTTTGGCCCGTCTGGTGCTCACGAATCTCACTCTGACCGACGTCCGGGGCTCAACCACCGCGTTGTCATTCATGGTCGACATGAACGACCTCTTCCAGCGGTTCGTGACGGAGCGCCTGCGAAGAGAGCTTCAGGGCCGACTGGATCTCATCGGTGAGCCGACCGTTCACTTGGGCCAGGGGCAGCAAGTGGCGATGCAACCGGATCTGGTGTTCCGCGCCCCTCGCGGAGTCATCCGTTACGTGGGCGACATCAAATACAAGCTTGCTCCCGATGCGCGTGGCCGAAGCAGCGATTACTACCAGTTACTGGCCTACACGACCGCCATGGATCTGACCGAAGGCGTCCTGATCTATTGCAGCGACTCGGGCGATACGCACCAGAGCGTTGTGACGGTTAAACACAGCGGGAAGAGGCTCGTTCTTCACTCAATTGACCTGAGCGGAACACCGGCGCAGGTCGAGCACGAAATCGCGACACTGGCCGATGCCATCGCCGCCAGCAGCATTGGGGGTGGCACCTCCTACGTTGCAGGCGATCCCATGGCCCCTTAGGCAGTGCTCTCCTCCCCGTCTCCCACCCGAGGACGAGTGGCTCCGCAGCACTCATCGCTGCCCGAGAAGCACCTTCGCCAGACCCACGACCCGAGGACGAGTGGCTCCGCAGCACTCATCGCTGCCCGAGAAGCACCTTCGCCAGACCCACGAGCAGTTCCGCTCTACGCACCAACGGCTTCGCCTTGGCAAGCGTGATCAGCATGGTGCCGTACTCAACCTCGCTCTTGATGGCGATCAGTTCTCGCAACGACTTTTCTGCAGCCGCGGCCTCAACATGTGCCCCTAGTGCTTGGCGCAATTCCTTCACTGCTGTGGCGTGGTCCTTCGCCTTGCTGGTGTGACCGGTCAGTACGGTGACGATCGCGTCCTTTGCACTGATCCCAGCGTGGATGGCGTCACCTGCGGCTGGATTCGCACGCTCCAGATCGAGATTGTCCTGAGCAGAGTCGAGGTACTCCTGCGCCTTCTGGCGATAGCGGCGCGCATGGGCCCTGCTCTCCACGCTCGTCACGACGCCGTCCGGATCCGACGAGGTAGTTCACCAACCAGAGCGATCCCGTCCCGCCGGATCTCGGCGACAACGGGCTCGCTGTCCTCAGGAGGACGTTCGAGCTCCTCCCGGGTGAGGTGGAGGATGTCACACTCATTGCCGAGTTGTTCCTGGACCTGTCGCTGCAGGTCCGCTCTGCCAGCCCACGCCTCTGATGCGACCACGACCAGATCGATGTCGCTGTCTGCATGTGCCTCACCGCGGGCGACGGATCCAAAAACGATCACAGCGTCGGCACCACTCACAGTTTCGCGTACGACGTGACCCAGCATCTCGACCGGACTGGCCAGGAGTCGCAGTGGCGCGATCGCCACGTGACGTTCGTTGATGCGGTGGACACCAGCTCGGCCGATGGTCTCGGTCGTGATCAGCCCCAGTTGCTCAAGCTCCCGAAGCGCCTGCTGCACCGCACCCAGGCTGTGCCGATCTGCCACCAGTGCATGAACGCGCCGCCCGGTCAGGGGCGCGGCAGTCCGCATCAGTGCGCCGAGCACGGCGCCACGCGCGCCGGGGATCACACCGCCGAAGGCTTCACCAAAGTGCATGTGACCATCCTACTGGTCACATGAACAAAATACAGGTCATTACCCCATGGCCGCCGAGCCACGCATCGGCGTAGCGGCTCATCCCAACTCACCTGAAGGTGCGCGTTCCCGAGAACGTCGACCCACGCGTCTGCTCCCCACGCTCCTTCAGCTCAATGTCGATCGCCAGGGCCGCGGCGATCACCAACGAGCGCAATGGCTCGTCGATCGGGCCATGCAGCTTGATGACGTAATGGTCTGCAGTGGTGAAGCGCTCTTTCATCCACCCCGCCCAGGTCTTGGTCACGCGAGCGATTTCTTTCCCTTCCAGATCACGCACGTTGAACCCCCACTGGTCCATCCCATCGGCGTGCACGGACCCCAGGCGCTTCCCTTGGGCCTCAAGACCAAATCGGGCATGACCGACCTTGTCGAGCCCCTCCACGGACGCCGAGACCACCTCTTGAGCTCCACCCAGGGCGGATGCTGCAAGCAGTCCCGTGACGCCACCGATCGTCCAGCCCACGATGGCTGATGCGCTTGTGATCCCGGTATGCGCCACCGTGGCCACCGCTCCTGCCACGCCCCATGACTCGTGGACAATCTGTCCGATTGGCACTCCTCGTTCCCCTTGCACGGACAGCTTCCCCTTCACCTGGAAAAAGCCCATTGCAGGGCGCATCATGGCGAGAAGAACTCGGCCCTGCGGATCCACCAGGCGATATCGGCGTTCGCGTTTGTCCTCTGCCCGACCAATGATGCTGTCCGCCACTTTGGACGACAGGTCGCGACGAAGTTCCTCGATCGTCCCGAGTTGGTGACCGTGCTGGCTGAACACCGAGTACCCGACCCGTGAACCGAACACCTTGGCCTTCTGGTTCACCACCAGCACCTGCTCTGTGAAAAGGGTGCCCCCTCCCTCGGGAGTCTCGTCAGCAGCCAGCACCTTGCGGGCTTGGCGCGCAACCTTGTTGCTCGTTCGACTCGTGGGCGTCCTCCTGGTTGCGTGCGGCACTGCCGGGTCAACACCCGGGACACCCCGCGACAGCACTCGCTCTGTCCACCGGATACCGTCCCAGTAGCGCTGCTCGTGCCGGCCGAAAGGATCGGGCCACCAGCCCGTCGGCCGCGGCTGTCCCGCTCCGCTCCGTGCCGGGATCAGAGGGTCGACTCCTTGTCGGCCTTGGGACGCGACGTGATCAGTCCACCTGGCACCGTCCCAGTACCTGCGTTCGTGACGGCCTGAGGGATCCGGATGCCACCCTGCCGAGGCTCGTTCGGCCATGCGGCAACGATATCCGTCAGGGCCGCCCGAGAACAGGTCCGCCGACATGGCCGATTAACGCGGACAGCGTTGTGTTCACACCGACACAGGTCGACCTATGTCGGGATGCACCGATTCATGTCGCCACGCCACTCAAACGGTTCGGCGTGCGCGCGAAGGTGTCGCCGCAGCACACCCGGGACGGGATGCTCAGCTGCGCTTCTTGTTCCGGGCGTCAACCTCGGCCTGGTAGGGGTCGTTGAACTCCTCGCCCTCCTTGGGCAGCTCCGGCTTGTGCGGCGCCTGGATGCCGCGCACGTGCTTGCGCAGGCTGAAGAAGGCAACCACCCCGAAGATGGCGAGCACCGAGAAGGCCAGCAGGGTCAGCAGGCCCGCGTTCAGATCACCCATGACTCCGAGGCTACCGCCAATCCCGGGTCCCGCTGACCACGCAGCCCGGCGAACAGGTCGCTCTCGGGCATCGCGGACTCGACGGTGCTGGCCACCAGTTCGAAGTCCTCGGTCGGCCACGCCCGGCGCTGCACGTCGAGCGGCGCGTCAAACCAGTGCCCGTTCGGGTCAATCTGGGTCTCATGCGCCAGCAGCGCCTGGTCACGCACCGCGAACCAGTCCCCGCAGGGCACCCGGGTGGTGACCCGCTGCTCGTGGCTGTAGTCCTCCCACTGCGCCAGCCGCTCCCCGTAGGGCGAGTCCATCCCGGCCTCGTGCATCGCGGCATCCAGCGCCATGTAGCGCAGCCGGTGGAAACCCATCTGGTAGTACAGCTTGCTCACCTGCCACGGCTCCCCCAGCTCGGGGTACAGCGAGGCGTCGGCCGCCTGCCGGAACGCCTCCATCGAGATCTTGTGGCACATGATGTGGTCGGGGTGTGGGTAGCCACCGTTCTCGTCGTAGGTGGTCATCACCTGCGGCTTGAACTCACGGATCACCTTGACCAGCGGCTTGGCCGCCTCGACCGGGTCGAGCAGCCCGAAGCAGCCCTCCGGCAGCGGCGGCAGCGGGTCGCCCTCGGGGAACCCGGAATCGACATAGCCCAGCCACACCTGCTGGATGCCCAGGATTTCGCGGGCCCGGTCCATCTCGCGCGAGCGGATCGCGGCGATGTCGGCCCACACCTCGGGCCGGTCCATCGCCGGGTTCAGCACACTGCCGCGCTCACCACCGGTGCAGGTCGCCACCAGCACCTCGACCCCCTGCTCCACGTACATCGCGGTGGAAGCAGCCCCCTTGGACGACTCGTCGTCGGGGTGGGCATGGACGTGCAGCAGACGAAGACCGGGTTCGGGCATGCGCCCCATTGTGCACCCTCACGCCCAACCCCTGTCACCGTCACCGGATCATGACGCAGTACGCTTGGCAACCATGGCTGAGCACCCCAACGCGGCTGAGCACCCCAACGCGACCACCCCCGGCGAGGCCGACCTCGCCCGGGTCGCGAACCGCTACCCGAAGAAGTCCTCGGGACGAACGCTCGCCGCCGTCGGTCTGGTCCTGCTGCTCGCCCTGGTCGGCTGGACGGTGTGGGCGGGCCTCACCACCGCCAACCCCGGCATCCACGGCCAGCTCTACGGCTACAAGGTCATCGACGACTCCTCCATTGAGGTCACCGTGCACGTCCACCGGCCAGACCCGTCGAAGGCCGGCAGCTGCGTCATCCAGGCCCAGGCACCCAACGGTGAGACCGTCGCCGAACTCGACCTGCCGGTGAGCCCGTCGTCCGACAAGGACGTTGAACTCAACGCCACCCTGAAGACCTACCTGCGGGCCCACACCGCGATCGTTGCGGGCTGCTCACTCGACTGAGCGCACCCGCCCGGGACGCGCGATTCGGTATGCCATTGGCCGTTTCGAACCGCCACGGGCTAGGCTTGTGCAATGTCTGTGAACACTGATTCGACCGTCTGGCTCACCCAGGAGGCCTACGACAAGCTCACGGAGGAGCTTGCGCACCTCGAGGGCCCGGGCCGTGAAGAGGTCACCAACAAGATTGCCCAGGCTCGCGAAGAGGGCGACCTCAGCGAGAACGCCGGCTACCACGCGGCCCGCGAGGAGCAGGGCCAGATGGAAGACCGCATCCGCGTCCTGAAGTCCAAGCTCGCGCAGGCCAAGGTCGGCTCGGCCCCGGCCGCCGACGACGAGGTGGCCCCCGGCCGCCTGGTCACCATCGCCTACTTCGGCGACGAGGACGACACCGACACCTTCCTGCTCGGCAGCCGTGACCTGCTGGACCTCGACGACTCGGTCAAGGACCTGCAGGTCTACTCCCCCCAGTCACCCATCGGTGGCGCCGTCGTCGGCAAGCGAGTCGGCGACCAGACCGACTACGAGGCACCCAACGGCAAGACGATCAGCGTCACGATCACCAAGGTGGAGCCCTTCCAGGGATAGCGCACCCGTCGCAGACATGAGCGGCGCCCGCATCCCAACCAAGGGATGCGGGCGTCGCTCATTGCTCACACTCTCACGGTTCCGGCTGTTCAGGAGTCCAGCTCGGCCAGCAGCCGCGAACCCTCCTCGGGGGTCAGCGCACCCGCCGCGATCTCACTGAGCACCTGCTCACGGGTCAACCCGCTCTCGGAGTCGGCCTCCCCACCCAGCCCCAGCGTGTTCAACAGCTGGGTCAGCCGCAACCGCGCGGTCGGGTAGGAGACCCCCAGGTGCTTCTCCAACTCCTTGAGGTTGCCGCGCGAGGCCAGGAAGACCCGCAGCAGGTCGAGCTCGGCATCCGAGAGCGCGCAGAACTCACAGCGCGCGAACTCCCCCACCAGCTGGGTCCCGCAGCTGCGACAGCCCAGCGAATGGATCGACAGCTGGGCGTCGCAGACCGGGCATTCGGACGGGGCGCGGTGTTCCAGGTCGGGCTCGCTGTGGTGCTTGTGCCGGCCCATCAGGACTCGTCCTCGGGCTGGGCCTCGCGCACCGAGGCATGCCCCATGACCACGCCGATGTCGAGGCGGGCCGCGCCGTTGCCGGCCACGTACTCGTCGATCGAGCCCGACTGCTCCCCCGGCCAGGACACTCGTCCGAGCTGGGTTTCGGCGCGCACGGTGACGTTCGAGGCGGCACCCAGGTGGATGGTCAGCGACCCGGACTCGACCCGCACCCGGCTGCGCCCCTGGGAGATGTCGCCGCGCACGCTCGCCGACCCGGCCTGCACCAGGGCGTCGGCGACCTCGAGCACGTCATTGAGGCTGGCGCCACCGGCGGTGACCCGCACCTTGCCCAGCACCGGCACCTTCGAGGTGTGCAGGCTCCCGGCGGTCACCTCGACATCGACGGGGATGTTCGGGTTGACCTTGACGACCAGTTCCTTGCCGGTGGCCATGGTGCGCAGGTCGTCGACGCTGCGCGGGGGGCGGATGATGCTGAAGGCGCCGAAGTTGGGGCCGATCTCACCGTCGCTGGACACCTCCAGGGTCTTGCCGGTGCGCCGCAGCACGTGCGGGCCCGAGGCACTCAGGGTGGCCACGCTCGCGTCACCGACGATGCGCACCCGGCGACCGACGCTGCGCACGATCACCTTGTCGACACCCTTGGAGCCCGTGGGCTTCGGTGAGGTGACCTCGGGTTCCTCGATGACGTCCTCGTCCTCGGGGGTCGATTCCTTCTCGGCTTCAGGTTCGGTCTCGGGTTCGGGCTCGGACGACGCCTCGTCGCGGGGGGCGCGGAAGTCTTCGCGGGCGTGGGTGGTGTACTGCGGACGACCGGCCTCGTAGGGGCCGGGTTCATCCTCGACCGGCTCGGCGTCGACCACGTCGTCGGCGTCGGAAGGGCTCTGCGACGCCAGGGCGTCCAGGCGGCGGCCGGCCTCGGCGATGTCGATGCGGCCGGCGGCAAGGTCTTCCAGGATTGTCTGCTTGTCACTCATACATGAATGCTAACCCCGGCTTTAGGTCATCGAAAGAAGTCTTTGTCATTCTCAGGGTTCGATGGGGGGTCGGGCTGCGCTGGGGCAGACTGTCGGAGTGACGTTTACTCCGCTGGACCGCCTGATGGCGCCGGACTGGGCCGAGGCGCTCGAGCCGGTGGAACCGACCATCCGCCTGTTGGGCAACTTCCTGCGGGCCGAACTGGTCGCCGGGCGCAGCTACCTGCCGGCCGGGTCGGCGGTGCTGCGGGCCTTCAGCCGCCCGCTGGCCGACGTGCGGGTGCTGGTGGTCGGGCAGGACCCCTACCCCACGCCCGGGCATGCGATGGGGCTGAGCTTCTCGGTCGCCCCCGACGTGCGGCCGCTGCCGCGCAGCCTGGCCAACATCTACACCGAACTCGAGACCGACCTGGGGGTGGCGCCGGCCGCCCACGGCGACCTGAGCGCCTGGTTCGAGCAGGGCGTGCTGCTGCTCAACAGGGTGCTGACGGTGCGCCCCGGGGCCCCCGGTTCCCATCGCGGCAAGGGCTGGGAAGAGGTCACCGAGTGCGCCATCCGGGCGCTGGCGGCCCGCGGCGGCCCGCTGGTGGCGGTGCTGTGGGGGCGTGACGCGCGTTCGCTGGCGCCGATGCTGACCGGGGTCCCGATCGTCCAGAGTGCCCACCCCTCACCGCTGTCGGCACGCTCGGGGTTCTTCGGGTCGCGACCGTTCAGCCGGGTCAATGCGCTTCTGGAACAGGCTGGCGCACAGCCGATCCACTGGGAATTGCCGCCGGCGTGACCGCGCGGCGGCGGGGGAAGACCCAGAACCGCGACAGGGTGTAGATGTAGAGCCCCTCCAGGCAGGCGGCGGTCACGCGGGCCACCTGGTAGTGCACCCCTAGCCACTCGAGCAGGGTCGAGAACGCCAGGATCCAGATCACGTAGTTGCTGACGATCACGACCAGGTACTTCGCCGACTGCTTGCCGACGTCACCGTGGGCCCGGAAGTTCAGCAGCTTGTTGAGGAAGAACGCGAGCACACTGGCCAACCCGAAACTGAGGCTGACCGCGACCGGGTAGGCAATGCCCAACTGCCCGTGGGTCACCCACAGCAGCGCCAGGTCGACCAGGAAGGCGAACCCGTTGAGGATGGCGAACCCGACGAAGGTCACCGGCAGGTGGCGCAGCACACCGGGCAGCGCACCATGCAGTCGGGTGATGAACGCGGCGAACCACCGTTCGGCTGGGCCGGCAGGCCGGCCCGGGTGGCCACTGCGCGCGGATGTCATTGGATCATTATGCCGCCGCAAACCAATGCTGGGACGGTTCGCTCACACAGTTCTACGATGGAAGGGAGCACACCCAGAAGGGACACCGAGCATGTGGCGATTTCTGACCAACAAGACCTCGATGGTCACTGCTGAGACTGCGCTGCCCGGACGCGACCAAGCGGTGCTGGCGCACCCGTTCTTCCACCGGGTGCTGGGCCACCGCCTCGACAAGACCTTCGAGGGCGCCGAGACGACCTACCTGGCGATGGGCTGTTTCTGGGGAGCCGAACGGATTTTCTGGCAGTTGGACGGGGTGCTGCTGACCTCGGTGGGCTACATGGGCGGCTTCACCCCGAACCCCACCTACGAAGAGGTCTGCACCGCCCAGACCGGCCACGCCGAGACGGTGCAGGTGGTCTTCGACCCCGAGCAGGTCAACTTCACCACCCTGCTGCAGGTCTTCTTCGAGAACCACGACCCGACCCAGGGGCCGCGGCAGGGCAACGACGTCGGCACCCAGTACCGTTCGGCCATCTTCGCCACCAGCGCCGAGCAGGATCAGGCCGCCAACGACGTGATCGCGGCCGTGCAGCCCCGGTTCACCCAGCAGGGTTTCGGGACGATCACCACCCAGGTGCAGCAGGCCGGCCCCTACTACCTGGCCGAGGACTACCACCAGCAGTACCTGGACAAGAACCCCGGCGGCTACTGCAACCACGGCCCCAACGGGGTCAGCTGCCAGGTCGGCATCGCTGACCTCAGCTGAGCGCCACGCGTCCGGGCAACTCGCTCGGCACGCCGCCGAGGGTGGCCGACCCGGGAGGGCGGCACAATGGGGGCCATGACCGAGGCCACCCAGACTCCCGCCGACGTCGGCCGGGTCGAGTTCTTCGGTGTCCGCCACCACTCCCCGACCGCCGCGCGGCTGGTCGCCGAGCGCATCGCGGCCGACCCGCCGGCCGCGGTGCTGATCGAGGGGCCGACCGAGTTCAACGACCAGTTGGACGAGTTGGCCCTGCCCCACGAGTTGCCGATCATGATCTACTCCTGGGCGCCGCTGCACCCCGACGCCGAGGAGGGTTCGACCGCCTGGGCGGCGCGGCGGGCCGGGTTCTACCCGCTGTGCGACTACTCCCCCGAATGGACGGCCTTCCGGACGGCCCGTGCCCACGAGGTGCCCACCGCGTTCATCGACCTGCCGTGGCTGGCCCTGGTCGACATCGCCCAGTCCGAGAACCGCTTCGCCGAACCCGAACCCGACGGTGCCGACCGGCCGGATGCCCAGGAGGAATCGCTGGAAGCGCTGTACCGCGCGGTCGGCGTCGACCGGATCGACACCCTGTTCGACGAACTGCTCGAGGTCGACCCGGGCCTGGGGCTGGCCGACTACCAGCAGCGGACCGAGATCGTCGGCTCGATCATGCGACGCCTGCCGCCCGATGAGGAGACCCGCCACCGCGAAACCTTCATGGCCGCCCGGATCACCGACACCCTGGCCTCGGTCGAGGGCACCGTCCTGGTGGTCTGCGGCGCCGCCCACCTGGGCGGGTTGCGCGCCGAACTGGCCCGGCCGTCCGATCCCATCGAGGTCTGGGCACCACCCCCGGACGACGAGCGCTACGGCATCGCGCTGACCCCCACGTCCTATGTCGCCCTGGACGCGCTGGACGGCTACAACGCCGGCCAACCCACCCCCGGCTTCTACGACCTGCTCTGGCACGACCGTGCCGCCGGTCGCAGTGACACCGTCGAGCGGATGCTGCGCGACATCGCCGCCGAACTGCGTGCGGCCAAGCAGTTCGTCTCCCCCGCCGACCTGATCGCCACCCTGACCACCGCCCGCGGGCTGTCGGCGCTGCGCGGCCACCCGCAGGTGTGGCGCACCGACCTGGTCGACGCGATGACCACCACCCTGGTCAAGGACGACACCGGCGAACAGCACCCGCTGCTGCACCGGGCCCGGCTGGTGATGCGCGGCGACAAGCTCGGCAGGCTCGCCGAGGGCACCCGCCAACCACCGCTGGTCGCCGAGATCCGTCGGCGCCTGGCCGCCCACGAGCTGGAGCCCCACCCGGGCCGCGCCCAGGAAATTGACCTGGACCTGACCGCCACCAGCGACCTGCAGGTCAGCCAGCTGCTGCACAGCCTGCGGGTGCTCGACATCGAGGTCACCCGCCTGCAGCACCACGCCGACCAGCGGGGGGTCGAACGCTGGCGGGTGGCCTGGACCAACAACTTCGAACCGAGCATGGTGATGGCCGCCCAGTACGGCGCCACCCTTGAAGCGGCGGTGACCGCCCGCCTGCTCGACCGGGCCGCGAACGTCACCGCCGACAGCCGCACCGCGATCATGGTGCTGTTCGACGCGGTGCTGTGCGGGGTGGCGCAACTGGCCTCGACCCTGCAGGAGCGCACCGCCGCGATCCTGTCGGCCAGCGGCGACATCGCCGCGCTCGGTGAGGCACTGGACGCGCTGATGGAGCTCTACCGCTATGACCGGTTGCGGCGCACCACCGGGCGCACCGACATCGGCCGGCTGGTCGCGGTCAGCTTCGACCGCTGCCTGCGGCTGGTCGAACAGTTGGGCCGACTGGACGACGGGCCGGCGCTGGCCCCGGTCATCGCGACCATCAAGGCCGTCACCGACGCCGCCGAACGGGTCGGTGAATCGCTGGGGCTGGACACCGAGGGCTGGGACGCGGCACTCGCCGGGCTGGTCGATGACCCCGACCAGGCTGCCGGGCTGCGGGGGGCCGCGCTCGGGGCGCGGTGGCTGACCGGCGCCGCCCCGGACGAACAACTCGCAGCGATGGTGCGGCTGGTGCACCGCGCCGACCTGCTGGGCGACTTCATGGCCGGGCTGCTGACCGTGGCCCGGGAGGCCGCCCTGCGCCGCCCCGAACTGCTGCTGGAACTCGACCGGCTGCTGAGCGGGTTCAGCAACGAGGACTTCATGGACGCGGTGCCGGGCCTGCGCCGGGCGTTCAGCCGCTACCCACCCCGCGACCGGGCCCGGGTCGCCGAACTGGTGCTGGGTGAGCAGGCCGAACTGGCCCTCGACCGGTTCAGCGGGTCCGCCGAGGACGCCCTGGCGGTCGCAGCCTTCGAGGCCGACCTGGCCGCCACCCTCGTCCGGTTCCTGGGTGAGGAGGCCTGGGCATGAGCAACCCCGAACGACTGCAACGCTGGCGCCTGGTGCTGGGTGAGGGCTCGGAGAAGCTCGGTGACCTCGACGCCCAGGGCCAACTGCAGGACGCCGCACTCGCCTTCCTCTACGACCGGGAGGGCACCGGGGCACCCGGGGGCGACAGCGGCAAGGGCCCGGGCGGCTCGGGGTCCAGTCAGCTGACGGTGCCGGAGTGGATCAACCACGTGCACACCCTGTTCCCGCAGCGCACCCGCGAGGTGCTCGAGAACGATGCCCTGGAGCGTTACGGCATGACCGAGCTGGTCACCAACCCCGAGGTGCTGGCGCGGGTGGAACCCTCGGAAACGCTGCTGAAGGCGGTGCTGGCCACCAAGCACCTGATGAGCGACGAGGTGCTGCGGGCCGCCCGGGTGATCGTCCGAAAGGTGGTCGACGAACTGGTCGCCAAACTGCGGCCCCGGCTGCGGGTGGCGCTGACCGGGCGGCGCGACCCGACCCGGCGCAGCCGGTTCAAGGTGGCCAGCAACTTCGACCCCAAGGCCACGATCCGCGCCAACCTGAAGAACGTGAACCCCGAGACCGGCGGCATGATCATCCGCGAACCGCTGTTCTCGTCGCGCACTCGGCGCGAGTCGGAACGCTGGCAGGTGATCATCGTGGTCGACCAGTCCGGTTCGATGGTCGACTCGGTGATCCATTCGGCGGTCACGGCCTCGATCTTCCACGGCATTCCCGCGCTGAAGTCGCACCTGGTCGCCTTCGACACCGAGGTGGTCGACCTGACCGAGTCGTCCATCGACCCGGTCGAGACCCTGATGCAGGTGCAGTTGGGCGGCGGCACCTACATCGACCGGGCCATGCTCTACGCCGAGAGCCTGGTGCAGACCCCACGCCGGGCCATGGTGGTGCTGATCACCGACCTGTACGAGGGCGGCTCGGAGCAGGCGCTGCGCAACTGCGTCTCGAGGCTCTGCCAACAGGGGACGAAAGTGCTCGTGCTCGGCGCGCTGAACTCCGAGGGCACCGCCGACTGGAACAAGTCGCTGGGGTTGGCCCTGAGCCGGCTCGGGGCCCGGGTCGCGGCGATGACCCCCTATGACCTGGCCGACTGGGTCGCGGAGACGATCCGGTGAGCCGCGCCGACCTGCTCGCCCTCAGCCCCCAGGCGTTGGCCGACCTGACCAACAAGGGGACGCTGCGCCGCGCCGCCAAGGAGGTGGAGGAACGCAAGGTCACCTGGCAGGTCACCGAGGCCGACGACGGCACCGTGGTCGTCGACTTCGACGACGAGGTGCGCTGTGAGTTGTTGGCCGGGCGCCCCTTCGGGGACTGGACGTGCACCTGCCTGGCCGGCGCCCAGTGCCGCCACCTGGTCCGCGCCGTGCTCGCCTACCAGGCCGATGCCGTCGAGCCGGTCGAGGCCGTGGAACCGGCCGACGAGGCACCTGCCCAGGACGAACCAGCGACGCCCGCGGCGCCCAGCCCCTCGTCCGACCTGGCGCCCGAGGAGGTCTTCGACCCGGGTTCGATCAATGACGAGGCGCTGGCCGCAGCCCTGGGCCCGACGCTGGTGCGGCAGGCCGCGCGGCTGGTCGGCGCCGGCCCGCTCGGGCACGTCGGGTCGACCCACGGGCTGGCCGTGGTGCGCCTGCACCACCCGAGCCCGGTGACGGTGCGGTTCCTGGCCGGCGCCGACCTGAACTACGCCAAGTGCAGTTGCCGTGAGCCCGACCCCTGCCTGCACGTGGCGGTGGCGGTCGCGGTGGCCCGGGGCACCCCGTTCGGGACGACCGGGCTGCGCAGCACCAGCGGCGACCAGTGGCGTCCCGACCCCCGGGTGCTCGACGAGGTGGAGCACCTGGTCGGCGAACTGGTCACCGTCGGGCTCGAACCGAGCCACCGCTCGCTGCAGGGCCCGTGGCGGCGGCTGGTGACCCGCGCCCACGAGGCCGAACTGCACCACCTGGCCGGGCTCGCCGACGACGTGCTCACCGAGGCCGGCCACTACGCCAGGGCCGATGCCCGGTTCGACCCCGACTACCTGGTCGGGCTCACCGGCGAACTGCTGGCCAGGGTCACCAGCCTGCGCGCCCCCGTGGACGAACGGGTGCCCGACCGGCTGGTCGCCGGGTCGAACGCCGAGGCCACCGATGTGGGCCGGGCGAAGCTGATCGGGATGGGCACCGAACTGGTCGAGAATGGCGACGAGGTGGTGGCCGTGGCCCAACTGGTCGACGCGCGCACCGGGTCGCCGCTGCGGGTCCGCAAGTTGGTCAGCGACCCCGACCACCGGCCCAGCGCGCGACTGGTCGGCGGGTTGCTCGGTGGGGTGCCGTTCCACCAGTGGGGTGGCGGGCAGGTGCTGGTCAGCGGCGGCAAGCGCTTCGGGCTGGGCGACTTCAGCCCGACGAACCGGCGGGTGACCGCGATGCCACGCCCCGGCCTCGACCAGTTGGCCGCACCGTTCCTGGTGAACTCCCTCGACGAACTGGCCCACCACCAGACCCGCCTGCCGGCAGCCCTCGACGACCGCTCGGCCGGCACCGACCTGGCGGCGGTGAGCTTCGTGGCCGTCGAGGCCGTCGGCCTGGACCCGGCGTCTCGCCAACTGCGCGCGGTCCTGGTCGATGCGACCGGCAGCCGGGCCACCTTGGCGCTGCCGATCACCCGGCGCACCGCGGCCTCGGCGCAGGCCACGGCAGCGCTGCTGCAGCAGTGGCACCAGCAGGCCCCGCAGGTGCTGCACGTCGCGGGCCGGTGGCGCTGGACCGGCCACGGACCGGTGGTGACTCCCCTGCTGCTCAGCGGTGATGACCAGTCGGTGCAGCCCTTCGTGGCCCCCGGTGACGACCAGGGGATGGCCGCGGTGGCCGATGCGCCTGCCCAGCAGCAGGAGCTGACCAGTGCGGCGGCGGTGCTCTCGGCACTCGACCAGGCCCTCGGCCAGACCCTGGTGGCCGGGCTCGACCGGGTCGGCGGCGACCCGTCGGTGTGGCCCGACCTGACGGTGCGGCTGCGCCGGGCCGGCAGCACCCGACTGGCCGACCTGGCCGAGCGGGTGGGCCGGGAGCAGTCCCCGCTGCCGGTGCGCCGGCTGCTGGTGGCCTCGGTGTTCGCCCGGCCGCTGGTCTGAGCCGGCCGCCGACCCCCTAGAGTCGGGCCATGTCACCTGCGATGACCAACCCGGACACCTGCGGTTTCGACTCCCGCGGCCAGCTCGTGGTCGACTACGGGCCGCGCCAGTTCCAGGTCTTGCCGTCCAGCGACGGCAAGCTCACGATCCGTGAACTGGTCGACGGGGTGGCCACGGGCCCCCGGCGCACCACGCTGCCGGCCCCCCGCAAGGCCGACGACCCCGACCTGGTGGCTGCGGCGAAGGCACTGGTGGCCGACTCCCGCAGGCGCGTCCAGGCGGTGCTCACGAGCGAGCGTGACGTCTACCGCAAGGCGCTGGGCGCCCAGCTGCGGTGGCGGCCCGGTGAGGTCGAGCGACAGGTGCTGGGGCACCCGGTGCTTCGTCCGCTGTTGGCCGGGGTGGTCTGGACCCTGCACGGCTCCCACGACGAGGTGGTCGCCGCGTTCCGCTTCGACGAGGACGGCCAGCCGGTGGACCAGGCCGACGAGCCCGTGCAGGTCGGGGACCAACCGGTCGGGATGGCGCACCCGGTCGACCTGGACCCCGGCCTGGTCCGCGAGTGGCAGCAGGTGCTCAGCGACTACGAGCTGGCGGTCCCCTTCCGGCAGCTTGACTACCCGATCGGGGTGCTGCCGCCCGACCAGGGCGACGAGTTCGACCTGCGCGGCCTGTCCGGGATGGGCTGCCACGAACTCAAGTTCACCGGCGTGCTGGACGCCTGGGGTTGGCAGTTCGTCGGCAAACGTGCCCTGCTGCCCTGGCACTGGAGCAACCAGACCGCCCTGCTGGAGTTCCAAGGAGGCTACGAATCGACGAGGGTGACCCGGGTGGTGCTGCTCGACGGCCTGCGCAAGCGGGTGCCCCGCAAACCCTGGCCCCTGCTGCCGTGGTCGGCTGCCCCCGCCCACCTGGTGCATGACGTGGTGACCAGCACCCGCATCGTGGGCTGAGCCCTGCTGGACCCACGGGTTCGTAGACTCGCCACCATGAAACGACGCCTGTCCCTGACTGAGGGCACCTCGGACAAGTTCTGGTACATCGACGCCGAGGGCGACCAGATCACCGTCAGCTACGGCAGGCGAGGCACCGCCGGCACCACGAAGACCAAGAGCTACCCCTCGGCCGAGAAGGCGCTGGAGGACGCGCACAAGCAGGTGGCCGCCAAGGTCAAGAAGGGTTACACCGACGAGGCGGGCGCCGACGACGCGGCCCTGACCCCGGTCGAGCCCACGGCACCGAAGGCTGCCCCGGCCAAGAAGGCAGCCCCCGCCCCGGCGGCCGCCCCGGCCCCCGTCGAACCCATCGAGGTGTCCGGTGACGGCGACGACCTGGGCCTGTGGGTCACCCCCTACGAGCAGGCGTGGGACCTGTCCACCCCGGTCAGCATCGAGCTGGAGACCGATCCCTTCGACGCCGAGGCCGAGACCGAACGCGCAGCCCGGGTCGCCCAGCACCGCGTCTACGACAAGAACTCCTACCGCCCCACCCACCGCTGGCAGTTCACCGAGCCGCTGTTCACCACCCACCCCAGCCCCGAGCGGGCACTGTTCTGGCAGGAGTTCCTCGACGCCGCTGATGCCGAACTGACAGCCAAGTCGAACAGCCGCCGCCCACAGTCCATCCTGGACCCGGCCTGGTTCCCGGCGGCCATCGAGGCTGATGCCACGGCTTCGGCCGCCGAGCTGGTGAAGGGCAGCGGCCGGCTGCGGCTGCTGTCGCTGCGCCCACTGTGGGCCCACCAGGCGCCCGAGGCGATGGAGGCGGCCAGGGCGATGCTGCCGGCCATTCTGCCGACCCCATTGGTCACCCAGCAGAGTTGGGGTGGCTGGAACCTGGCAGACCAGGACGACTACTTCCGAGCCGCTGCTCTGGAGAGCCACTCCGACCAGATCGCCGCCGCGCTGCGGGAGGTGCCGCGCGGTGCCTTCGGCACGATGTACCACAGCACCATCGAACTGTGCATGCTGATGCCCACCGCCGCCGAACGGGTGGCGGTGGCCAAGCACACCGGCGCCCGACTGATGCGTCCCGACCAGGTGGTGCCCTGGCTGGTGAGCACGGGCGTGGCAGGCTTCGGGCTGCTGATCGACTCACTGGACGAACAGGCCAAGGACGTGGCCGAGGAGATGCTGGTGGCCGCCGGCTACGCGCTGACCGGCCCCGGGGCGGTGGCGCTGTTTGCCGACGCCCTGACCACCAAGGGTGCGGCGGCGGCCAGCGCCTGGTTGAAGGAGCACCCGGCGCTGCTGCTGGGGGCCTCGTTGAACTCGGCGCGAGCCGAAGCGGTGGCACCGTTCCTGCGTGAACTGGCCGTCGAGCAGCTGCGCGCAGCGCTCGACCAGACCGGCGGCGGGGTCCGTGGCCAGGTCGAGGCGATCCTGGCCGAGGCCGACCTGCCCCGGCTCGACGACCAGACCCCGTGGTGGGCCGAGGCGGCCGCCCGGACCGAAGCCCCGACGCGGGGCACGCTGCCGGCCTACCTGTCGGCCTCGGCCCTGCCGCCCCTGCTGGTCGGCGACGCCATCCTGGCCCCCGAGCAGGTGGAACTGCTGCTGGCCGCCCTGGCGAGCGGGGACGTGGACCACCCGCTGGTCACCGCAGTGCGTGAGCACGCCGACCCGACCAGCCGCGACCGCTTCGCCGTCGCCCTGCTGAACCTGTGGATGGCCAATGCCGCGCCGTCCAAGAACAACTGGCTGATGACCGGCGCCGGCCTGCTGGGCGGTGACCGATTCGTCCACGCCCTGACCCCGATGGTGCGTGAGTGGCCCGGCATGAGCCAGCACAAACGGGCCGTCACCGGGCTGGATGCCCTGCGCAATGTCGGCACCGACACCGCACTGCAGTCCATCTCGGGGATCGCCGCGAAGGTGAAGTTCGCGGCCCTGAAGAAGCGCGCCAACGAGGCCATGAGCGAGATCGCCGAGTCGCGGGGGTTCACCCGCGAACAGTTGGAGGACCGCGTGGTGCCCGACGGTGGGCTCGACGAGCGCGGCACCCGCACCTTCGACTACGGGTCGCGCCAGTTCCTGGTGAACCTCACCCCCGAGGCCAAGGTGATCGTGCGTGACCTGGTCGAGGGACGTCCGACCGGCAAGCCGAAGACGACGCTGCCGAACGTGCTGAAGTCGGACGATGCCGAGGCGGCCAACGCCGCCCGTGAGGAGTTCAAGATCCTCAAGAAGACCCTGACCGGGCTCGCCAAGACCCAGTCGGCGCGCTTCGAGAAGGCGATGATGAGCGGGCGCCGCTGGAGCTTCGCCGAGCACCAGCAGTTCATCGCCCGCCAACCGCTGCTGCGGGGCCTGTTGTCGGCGCTGGTCTGGGGCATCTACGACAACGACCAGCAGCTGCTGGCGACGGTGCGTTTCGACGAGGACGGCTCCCCGGTCGACCCCGACGACGAGCCCGTCGAGATCAGCGATGACCAGCAGCTCGGCATCGTCCACCCGGTCGACCTGGCGCCGGAACAGATCTCCCAGTGGGCCGATGTGCTGGCCGACTACGAGCTGGTCGCCCCCTTCCAGCAGCTGGATCGTCCGGTCTACTCACTGCCCGCCGACCAGGGCGACGAGGTCAACCTGTTGGACATCCCCCAGGGTGAGTTCCCCGCCGGCAAGCTGTTCGGGGCATTCACGAAGTACGGCTGGCAGCGCGGATCAGCCCTCGACAACGGGGTCTACGTGCTGCACGCACTGCAGTTCGAGTCGGCCGACCTGACCGCGGTCATCATGTACTCGGGCATGTGGATGGGCCCGATGAACGAACAGGAGGACCAGGCCATCGAGTCGGTGTACCTGCTCGACGGCATCAGGGATGCCCAGGACCTGGGCTACGGTGACGGCTGGCGCGACGACAACTTCGTCAAGGTGCCGTGGAACCGTGCCCCCAAGGCGCTGGTCAACGAGGTCATCGCCACCCTGCAGATGATCGCCGGCTGATGGCCGCCGCGAAACGGGGCGCCGCAGCGCCCGAGCAGCAGATCCAGCGGCCCCCCGCCGAGGTGCGGTGGGCCGAGGAGCTGGCGGTGCTGAAGCAACGCGACCAGCAGCTGGGCCGCACCGCCCCGGAGGGCTGGCAGCTGTCGGCCCCCTCAGTGGTCGAGTTCGTGCTCGGTGACGGTGGCCCGATCAGCGAGAAGTACGTGGGGCGTCGTGACCTGGTCGAACGCTGCGTGGTGTCGCTGGCGACCAACCGCGGCCTGATGCTGATCGGTGAACCGGGCACCGCCAAGTCGCTGCTCTCGGAACTGCTGGCCGCAGCAGTCAGCGGCGACACCAGCCTGACGGTGCAGGGTTCGGCGGCCACCACCGAGGACGCCATCAAGTACTCGTGGAACTACGCCCTGCTGCTGGCCGAGGGCCCGACCCCGCGGGCGCTGGTGCCGGCCCCGGTGTACCGGGGAATGAAGCAGGGCAAGGTCGTCCGCTTCGAAGAGATCACCCGCTGCCCCGCCGAGGTGCAGGACTCGCTGCTGTCGATCCTGTCCGACCGGGTGCTGCAGGTGCCCGAACTCGACGACGACCACCGCGCGGTCTTCGCCGCGCGGGGGTTCACGGTGATCGCCACCGCCAACACCCGCGACCGTGGCGTCAACGAGATGTCGGCGGCGTTGAAGCGACGGTTCAACTTCGAGACCATCGGGGCGATCCCCGACCTGGCCGTCGAGATGGCGCTGGTGGAACGGGAGGCGAACGCGGCGCTGGAGGCGGCCTCCGTGCCGGCCCGGCTGCGGCCCGATGTCACCGAACTGCTGGTGACCGTCTTCCGTGAACTGCGCACCGGACGAGCCGGTGAGGGTGGCGTCGAACGGTTGTCGACGGCCATGTCGACCGCGGAGGCGGTGCAGACCGGGATCGCCGCCGCGATGCAGTCGGCCTGGTTCGGTGACGGGACGCCGGGTGGCGCCGAAATTGCCTCGGCCCTGGTCGGGTCGGCCTTGAAGGACGAACCCGAGGACAAGTCCCGGCTGCGGGCCTACTTCGAGCGCCAGGTGAAGGAACGAAAGGGCCTGTGGCAGCAGCTCTACGCCCACAAGCACCTGCTCGACTGAGACCGCTGGGACCCCGAACGCGGCGGCGCCTCAGAGCAGGTCGGTGAGCACCTGCTCGAGGCGCCGGGCAGATTCCGCCCAGCTGAAGTCGAGGCTCCACTCGTGGGCCGAACGGCCCAGTGCGGTCAGCGCCTCGCGGTCGGTGAGCAGGTCGGTGATGGTGGCGGCCCACAGCTCGGGGTCACGCCGGGCCACCAGCCGACCCGATCGTCCCTCGGCGACCGACTCGACCAGTCCCCCGGCGGCCGAGGCGACCACCGGCACCCCGGACGCGGCTGATTCCAGGGCGACCAGGCCGAAGGTTTCCGAGTGGCTCGGGATCACCATCAGCGATGCCTCCCGGACGAGCGCGGCGAACCCGTCGCGGGGCCGGGCGCCGGCGTAGCTGACCCACTCGGCCAGGTCGTGGCGGGCGATGATCTCGTCGATGACGCCCTGGTAGTCGGCGAAGTCCTCCGACACCTCACCGGCGATGACCAGCCGGGGTCGATGCGCGGGCTCGAGGTGGCCGAGGGCCTCGACCACCAGGTCGGCGCCCTTCAGGGGCTGCAGCCGCGCGGCGAACAGCAGGAAATCGTCGTCGGCCCCGCGCCGCTCGAGGGTGGGTTCCCCGGGGGCCAGCGGACGGAACAGGTCGTGGTCGACCCCGGGAGCGACCACGGTGACCCGGCCGGCGTCGATGCCGAAGCGTTCCACCACGGTGCGGGCCTCGGCGTGGCTGACGGCCACGATGCGGTCGCTGCCCCGGGCGCAGAGCAGTTCCCCGGGCACCCGCCGGCCCGACTCGGGCGGTTCACCCAGGCCGAGGTCGACGTGCAGCTGGGGGGCGGCGATGGAGTGGAAGCTCATCACATGCGGCACCCCCCACTGCTCGGCCACCGGCATCGCGGCCACCCCGCTCATCCAGTGGTGTGAGTGGACGATGTCACCGGGCGCCAGGCCGGCCAGGCCGGTGCGGAACTCATCGATGTGCTCGTCGATGCGTGACTTCGCCAGGTGGGCCTGCGGGCCGGCGGTCAGGGTGACCAGGTCGACACCGGGCGCCATCTGCTGGTGCTCGGGGGTGTCGGGGTCGGTGCGGCGGGTGACCACCTGCACCTGGTGGCCCAGCGCGGCCAGCTCTTCGGATGTGTGCCGCACCACCACGTTCATGCCGCCGCCGTCCCCGGACCCGAGCTGGGTCCATGGCGAGGTGTGCATGGACACCACCGTGATCTTCATGAACGCACACCCTACCCGCGCCGCGATTGTTCCCGCCGGGTCAGTGGCTGAGCCCGTGCTGGCGTGGGGGTGAGGCGTGCCCCTCGGCGTCGCGCCAGGTGGTGCCGTCCCACCAGACGGGTCGCTTCAGGCCCTGGTCGAAGAACATCGCCCCGATGGGCATGTCGGTGGTCGCCGGCCGGGTGCGGCCCGAGCCGGTGGCCAGCATGTGCTGGCCGGTGAGCACCACATTGCTGCTGACCTGCACCGCCGGCTGCCCGACCACCCCACCGGCGCCGGGGCGGTGCGGCGGCGCCAACAGTGAGCCCGGCGGCAGCGGCTCGTCCGGGGCGTAGACCGGGCCGCTGCCCACGACATCGGCCCACGAGTCGCCGGCCATGGTCATCCGCACCGCGGTGTCACCACCCCAGTAGTAGGCGTGGCTGGTCACCCCGGCCACCCCGCCCTTGAACTTGTTCCCGGTGGCGGTCACCGTCTCGCCGGCGCCTGCCTCGGAGGCGTCGATCCAGGCGTGGTGGTGGGTCAGGTAGACCTGGCAGCCGGAGGCGACCACGTTCGACCGTGCTCCCCCGGTCTGCTTGATGCCCACCGCCTCGGCACCCAGCTTGGTCTCGAAGTAGGTGCCGAAGCAGGCCAGCGACGCGCCGTCGGGCACCACGACACCGACCCGGTAGGCCTCGATCGCACCCCCGAGCAGGGTCACCATCGACCGGTCGACCAGTTCGACCGCCGTCCCGGGGGTGCCGTGGCCATCGTCGGCGGCGACCCGCACGTTGGCGAGCACCACGTTGTAGCTGTACTCGATGCGCACCCCGGTGATGACCCGGTAGCAGGCCAACCGGTCCAGGTGCCCGTACCAGACCTGCAGCAGCGAGACCCCGGTTTCCACGTCACGCACCGACACATCACGCAGCGTGAAAGAACTGGCCCGCACGTAGAGGCCCACGCTGCCCGCCACCCGGGCACCGGGGCCCTCGATGCGGAGCGACTGCAGGGTGCCGGCCTGGCAGGTGATCACCGGCCCCTCCCCGGTGCCGCGGATGATGGTGCGCGGCCCGTTGGAATCCATGTTCATGGTCGGGCCCGACCAGGTCTGGTTGGCGGGCAGGGTCAGTCCTCGTCCGACCTGGTAGACCCCCTTGGGGAAGAACACGTGCCCACCGGCCCCGGCCAGCGCCGCGGCGGCCTCGATGGCATCGGCGTCGTCGCGGACCCCGTCGCCGCGGGCACCGCAGTCACGGACGGAAACCACCAGCGGCACGGGTGGTTCGGCGGGGTCGTTGCGGTCGCGGTCAGCAGCGTTCTGGTCAGCAAGCACGCCCCAGCATGGCACACCCCACCCCCTGGGTCGGGCGCCGAAACCGGCTTACTACTATCCGTGGTAGTGGTCATCGACGGAGATGGCCGGAAGGGGCCTCGGGATGAGCCAGCACAACGACCTGACACCGCTGCCGAACCTGGAGCGCACATTCGCCCGCGTGGGGCCGGTGCGCACCCGCATGCCGATCTATGTCGACCTGCTGCCCCCCTGCAACGCCGGCTGCCCGGCCGGTGAGAACATCCAGGAATGGTTGCGGCTGATCAAGGCCGGTCAGGCCGAACAGGCGTGGCGCCAACTGGTCAAGGACAACCCCTTCCCCGCGATCCACGGGCGGGTCTGCTACCACCCCTGCGAGACCGCCTGTAACCGCAAGGAGCTCGACGACCCGGTCTCGATCCACTCGGTGGAGCGCTACCTGGGTGACGTCGCCATCGAGCAGGGCTGGCAGTTCTCCAAGCCGCGCAACAACACCGGCTACAAGGTGCTGGTGATCGGGTCGGGCCCCTCGGGGCTGTCGGCCGCCTACCACCTGGCCCGGCTCGGCCACGACGTGGAGGTCCGCGACTCCTCCGACGAACCCGGCGGCATGATGCGCTACGGCATCCCCGAGTACCGGCTGCCCCGAAACGTGCTCGATGCGGAGATCAATCGGCTGGTCGACCTGGGCGTCACCTTCACCCAGAACCACACCGTGACCGACCTCAACGCCGAACGCGACGAGGGTGGCTTCGATGCCGTGTTCGTGGCGGTCGGCGCCCACCTGTCCAAGCGGGTCGACATCCCGGCCGCCGATGCCACCCGCATCGTCGAGGCGGTCAGCTTCCTGCGTGACGTCGCCAGCGGTGAACGTCCGCTGATCGGGCGCCGGGTCGCCGTCTACGGCGGCGGCAACACCGCCATGGACGCCGCCCGCGTGGCCCGCCGGCTCGGCGCCGAGGAGTCGGTGGTCGTCTACCGGCGCACCAGCGACCAGATGCCGGCCCACGCCGACGAGCGGGAGGAAGCCGAACGTGAGGGCGTCACCATGAACTGGCTGCGCACCATCTCGTCGGTCGAGGACCATGCCGTGCAGATCGAGGTGATGGAACTCGACGAGGAGGGCCGCGCCGTCGGCACCGGGCGCTACGAGACCCTCGAGGCCGACACCGTGATCCTGGCGTTGGGGCAGCGCGCCGACACCCGGTTCCTGCACGACATCCCGGGGCTGAGCTTCGACGACGACGTGGTCCAGGTCGACCCGCAGTCGCTGATGACCGACGTGCCCGGCATCTTCGCCGGCGGCGACGCGGTGCCCAGCGACCGCACCGTCACCATCGGCGTCGGGCACGGCAAGACCGCCGCCCGCCAGATCGACGCGTGGCTCAACCGCGCCGACGGCAGTCGTCCGCCGAAGCACCCCATCGTCGACTTCGACATGATGAACCCCTGGTACTTCGGCGACCATGCCCGCCGCCAGCACCCCGAACGGGCGCTGGACGAGCGCAGCGACTTCGGTGAGGTCGTCGCCGGTCTCACCCCCGAGGAGGCCCACTTCGAGGCCGGACGATGCCTGTCGTGCGGCAACTGCTTCGAGTGCGACGGCTGCCTGGGCTCCTGCCCCGAGGACGCCATCATCAAACTCGGCAAGGGCCACCGCTACCGGTTCGACTACGAGAAGTGCACCGGCTGCGCGACCTGCTTCGACCAATGCCCCGTGCACGCCATCGAGATGATCCCGGAGGGCCAGGCATGACCAGCAGCGAACGTCGCCAGACCATCATCGACGGCAACGAGGCCGCCGTCGACGTCGCCTACCGGCTCAGTGAACTGTGCTCGATCTACCCGATCACCCCGAGCTCGACGATGGCCGAACTCGCCGACGAATGGCAGGCCGGGCAGCGCACCAACATCTGGGGCCAGGTGCCCGGGGTGATCGAGATGCAGTCCGAGGGCGGTGCCGCCGGCGCCATGCACGGTGCGCTGCAGGGTGGTGCGCTGAGCACCACCTTCACCGCCTCGCAGGGGTTGTTGTTGATGATCCCGAACATGTACAAGATCGCCGGTGAACTCACCTCGACGGTCTTCCACGTGGCCGCCCGGTCGCTGGCCGCGCAGGGCCTGTCGATCTTCGGTGACCACCAGGACGTGATGGCGGTGCGCCAGACCGGGTTCGCGCTGCTGTCGTCGTCCTCGGTGCAGGAGGCGCACGACTTCGCGGCGATCTCCCATGCCGCCACCCTGCGCACCCGCATCCCCTTCCTGCACTTCTTCGACGGGTTCCGCACCAGCCACGAACTGAACACCGTCGAACTGCTCAGCGACGACGACCTGCGCAGCCTGGTGCCCGACGACCTCGTCCGGGAGCACCGCGCCCGCGCACTGAGCCCGGCCAACCCGTTCATCCGCGGCACCGCGCAGAACCCGGACACCTACTTCCAGTCCCGTGAGACGGTCAACCCGATGTACGCCCGGACCCCCGGCGTGGTCGCCGAGGTGATGGACGAGTTCGCCGAGCTCACCGGCCGGCGCTACCATCTGGTCGACTACGTCGGTCACACTGGGGCCGAGCGGGTGGTCGTGGTGATGGGTTCGGGTGCCGAGACGGTCGCCATGGCCGTCAACGCCATCAACGAACGCGACCCGCAGGCGAAGGTGGGCATGGTCCACCTGCGGCTGTACCGCCCGCTGCCCACCGAGCAGCTGCTGGCCGCGATCCCCGAGTCCACCCGGGTGCTGGCGGTACTCGACCGCACCAAGGAACCCGGCTCGGGCGGTGAACCGCTGTTCCTCGACGTGGTCGCTGCCCTGGGTGAGGCCAGCACCACCGGACGACGGGCCAGCATGCCCCAGGTCGTGGGCGGGCGCTACGGCCTCTCGTCGAAGGAGTTCACCCCCGGCATGGTGGTCGGCATCTTCGACGAACTGGCCCGGCCCACCCCCAAGCCGCGGTTCACCGTCGGCATCACCGACGACGTCTCGCACCTGTCGATCGACTACCCCCGCGACCTCGACCTGGAGGACCCGCAGACCCTGCGTGCCGTCTTCTACGGCCTGGGTTCCGACGGCACCGTCGGCGCCAACAAGAACACCATCAAGATCCTCGGGTCCGATGAGAAGTTCCACGCCCAGGGCTACTTCGTCTACGACTCCAAGAAGTCGGGTTCCCGAACCGTCTCGCACCTGAGGTTCGGCCCCAACCCGATCCGCGCGCCCTACCTGGTCAACCAGGCCGGGTTCATCGGCTGCCACCACTGGAGCATCCTGGAGCGGGTCGACGTGCTCGAGTTCGCCCGGCAGGGCACCACGCTGCTGGTGAACAGCCCCTACCCGGCCGAGGAGACCTGGGACCGGTTGCCGGCCCCGATGCAGCGCCGGGTCATCGACCTCGACATCGACCTGTACGTCGTCGACGCCAACACCGTCGCCCGCGATGCCGGGCTCGCCGGGCGGACGAACACGGTGCTGCAGACCTGCTTCTTCGCGATCTCGGGGGTGCTGCCCAAGGAGGTCGCGATCGCCGCGCAGAAGGATGCGATTACCAAGACCTATGCGCGCAAGTCGATGGAGGTGGTGGCCAAGAACCACACCACCGTCGACATGGCCGTTTCGCACCTGCACCGGGTCGAGGTGCCCGGCCGGGTGACCAGCAGGCGTGACCTGATCGCGCCGGTGCCGCTGGACGCACCCACCTTCGTCCGCGAGGTCACCGCCCCGATGCTGTCGGGCCGCGGCGACGACCTGCCGGTCTCGGCGCTGCCCATCGACGGCACCTACCCCAGCGGCACCACCCAGTACGAGAAGCGCAACATCTCCGACGAGATCGCCGTCTGGGACCCGCAGGCCTGCATCCAGTGCGGCAACTGTGCCTTCGTCTGCCCGCACTCGGTGATCCGCGCCAAGCACTACGACGAGTCGCTGCTCTCGACCGCCCCCGAGGGGTTCCTGTCGGCGCCGCTGACCGCGGCCGGGTTGCCGAACTCGGCCTACACCCTGCAGGTCTACGCCGAGGACTGCACCGGCTGCGCCCTGTGCGTGGAAGCCTGCCCGGTGCGCCCGATCGGCCAGCCGCAGCGCAAGGCCATCAACCTGGCGCCGGTGCTCGAGCGTGAGACCGAGAAGGCCAATGTCGCCTTCTTCGAGCAGTTGCCGGTCAATGACAAGCGTCGGGTCGACTTCGGCACGGTGCGCGGCACCCAGTTCCTGGAGCCGCTGTTCGAGTTCTCGGGTGCCTGCGCGGGGTGCGGTGAGACCCCGTACCTGAAGCTGCTGACCCAGCTGTTCGGTGACCGCACCACCGTCGCCAACGCCACCGGCTGCTCGTCCATCTACGGCGGCAACCTGCCGACCACCCCGTGGACGACCAACGCCGAGGGCCGCGGCCCGGCCTGGTCGAACTCCCTGTTCGAGGACAACGCCGAGTTCGGGTTGGGCCTGCGGCTGGCCGCCGACCAGCACACCCGGCTCGCCCGCACCCGACTGGAACAGCTGCGTGAGGTCATCGCCGACAATGAACTGGTCAACGAGATCCTCGACGCGCCCCAGGAACGTGAATCGGAACTGCTGGCCCAGGCCGACCGGGTTCGCGAACTGGTCGACCGGCTGCAGCAGCTGGACGGCCCCCTGGTCGACGACCTGCTGTCGGTGGCCGACCACCTGTTGCGCCGCTCGGTGTGGATCGTCGGCGGCGACGGCTGGGCCTACGACATCGGCTCGGCCGGGTTGGACCATGTGCTCTCGACCGGGCGCAACATCAACATCCTGGTGCTGGACACCGAGGTCTACTCCAACACCGGCGGCCAGTCGTCCAAGTCGACCCCGCTGGGGGCGGTGGCGAAGTTCGCCACCGGCGGCAAGCAGACCATCAAGAAGGACCTGGCCATGCAGGCGGTCAGCTACGGCAGCGTCTACGTGGCGCGGGTGGCGATGGGCGCCGACCCGCAACAGACCCTGGACGCGTTCCGTGAGGCCGAGGCCTATGACGGGCCGAGCCTGATCCTGGCCTACAGCCACTGCATCGCCCACGGCATCGACAACCGCCAGGGGCTCGACCAGCAGTACAAGGCCGCGAACTCCGGGCACTGGCCGCTGATGCGCTACAACCCGGTCATCCGGGCCCAGGGCGGCAACCCGTTCATGCTCGACTCGCCGCGGCCGCGGCTGACGCTGGCCGAGTACCACTCCCGGGAACTGCGGTTCCGGATGCTGCAGCGCACCAACCCCGAAGAGGCCGACCGGCTGTTCGCGCTGGCCCAGCGGCAGGTCGACCGGCGCTGGCGCGAGTACGAGAACCTGGCCACCCAACCCGCCTCGGCGTTCGCCCTGGACGCCCGTCTCGACAAGGTGAACCCATGAACGCCCCGCTGACCACGCGCTACCTCGGGCTCGACCTGCGCTGCCCGGTGGTGGCCTCTGCAGGTCCCCTGTCCCAGACGGTCGACGGCATCAAGGCGCTGGCCGACACCGGGCTGGGGGCGGTGGTGATGTTCTCCCTGTTCGAGGAGCAGATCCGCCGCGAACAGGAGGCCACGCTCGCCCTGCTGGAGGACTTCGAGGACTCCCACCCCGAGTCGCTGAGCTACTTCCCCGACGCCGCCGTCACCGAGTCGGCGGCGACCGACCGCTACCTGAAGCTGCTCGAATCGGCCGCCGCGGCGATCGACATCCCGCTGGTGGCGAGCCTGAACGGGTCGACCACCGGCGACTGGACGAGCACGGCCCGGCGGATGCAGGAGGCCGGCGCCTCGGCGCTGGAGCTGAACATCTACTTCGTGCCCGGTGACCTGACCATGACCGGCGCCGAGGTGGAACAGCGCCACCTGGACATCCTCGCCTCGGTGAAACAGACGGTGTCGATCCCGGTGGCGGTCAAGCTGAGCCCCTACTTCAGCTCGGTGGGCAACCTGTGCCGGCGACTGGACGAGGCCGGCGCCGACGGGTTGGTGCTGTTCAACCGGTTCCTGCAGCCCGACATCGAGCTGGACCGGCTGCAGGTCATGCCGGGGGTCGAACTGTCGAGCGCCGCCGAGGCCCGGTTGCCGCGGACTTGGATCGCGGTGCTGCACCACCGGGTGCGGGCCTCACTGGCCGCCACCAGCGGCGTCGAGGACGCCGGGGACGTCGTGAAGTACCTGCTGGCCGGGGCGGACGTGGTGATGACCACCTCGTCGCTGGTGCGCCACGGCCGCGACCATGCCCGCACCCTGGTCGACGGACTCAGCGCCTGGCTGGAACGGACCGGTCTCAGCCTCGAGCAGGCCCGCGGCATGTTGGCCGTCCCCGAGGACGCCTCGACCACCGACTACGAACGGGCCGGCTACGTCGCGGCCCTGGAGGGCGCCAAGCGCCGCTACGGCTAGCCCCGGCGCAGGCCGACCCGGGTCACCAGGGGGTGCTGCTGGCCGCCGACGTGGGTAATCAGGTCAGCGTCGCGGGTGAACTGGGTGCGGTGGGCATCATGGGCGGCCAGCAGCGCCGGCAGGTGCTCGGGGTAGTCCTGCCACTCGAAGCTGTCGGCGTCGGTCTCGGCCTCGGGGTCGAGCCAGCCGACGAACTCCAGGAAGGGCAGTCCCGCCCGCTCGGCGGTGAGCCGGGCCACCTCATGGGCCCGGACGTGGTCGGGGTGGCCGTAGCCGCCGCCGGCGTCATAGCCCAGCACGGCCTGCGGCTCGGTCGCCGCCACCAAGGCACTCAGGTCGGCCACCAGGTCGTCGACCGGCTGCACCGAGAAGGCCGCCGGGGAGGCGTCGGCAGCCGGCCCGGCGAGCCCGGGCCGCACCCATTCCATGCCGGAGTCCTCGTAGGTGCGCGCCTGCCCGTCGCGGCTGGCCGGTGGGGTGCCCAGGAAGGCGTGCTGCTCGATGCCCAGGTGGGCGACGGCGGTGGCCAGCTCACCCTCACGGATCCGGGACAGTTCCTGCGGGGTGACCGGGCCGGGCAGCACACCGGGCACCAGTTCGCCGCGCTCACCGCGGGTGCAGGTGACCAGGTCGACCTGCACCCCGTCGGCGGTGAGCTGCGCGATCAACGCGCCCGTGGCCAGGGTCTCGTCGTCCGGGTGGGCATGCACGAACAGCACCCGTTGGAAGTCGGCGATCAACATGCGCCCATCCTTGCAAACCCGGGGACGCAGGAACACAAAGGAACCCGCAGCCGCGCCAGCGATTCGCTGGGGCGTGCCTGCGCGGGCAAGGGCAGGCGCTGCGGGTTCCCGGTGATCTGTGTGGATTCCGCCTAGCGGCAGACCACCTCACATGCCCGATTACTGTCGTTCATGGTTCGGACCACCCCCTTCCTTGTGTGCCTCCACCGTAGGCACCCCGGCGCGGCTCGGCAATGGATTTTTGCGACTCCCGACCGATGGTCGGACCCGGCAGGGGCCCACAGTCGGATCCGCGCTGGTCCGCGTGCTGCGTAAACTGGCTCGGTGCACCTCTCCCGCCGAGCTCTGCTGAGTGGCCTGTCCGTGGCCGCACTGGCCTCCTGCCAACGCGACCCCGGCCAGGGCGGCACGCCCAGCCCCACCCCCACGCTCCCCAAGCTCACCCCCTCCCCCACGATCCCCTCGTCCCCGGCCCCCACCCCCAGCAGCCCGACCCCGACCGTGTGGCCGGCGCTGACCGAGCCGGGTGAGGCCCGCAAGGCCGTCCAACAGCTGCAGGCCACCGCGAACCTGCCGGTGGTCAAGATCGACATCACCACCACCCAGGCCACTTTGTCTGCGCTGGACGAGCGGCAGCCCCGCGCGTGGCGCTGGTCGCAGGGCCAGGTCAACGAGGTGGAGTCAGACATCGAGTACATCGAGCAGAGCAGCTTCGACCCTGCCGACTTCGACTTTGACGACGTGGGTGCCCTGTTCGCGCAGGCCGCCGACATGTCGGGCAGCAACGCCTCCCAGGAGTTGCAGATCGTCGAGCAGACGCCCGGCTCGGTGATGATGGTGGTCACCACCCGCCCCGAGTCGGTGCCGGTGTTCTTCCGCCCCGATGCCTCACTGGTCAACCACCTGGACTTCCTGACGGACTGGGGCCTGCGCGAAGCACTCGACGATGCGATCGCCGGGCGCACCCAGCTCACCGTCATCGCGTTGACCCGCGAGTCGGTCTATGCCGAATCGGTCGACCCGCACGAACCCGAGAACACGCTGCGGATCACTCGTCAGCGCCGGGTGCCGGCCTTCCGCACGTCACTGGCTGATGCCAGCAACCTCGGCGCGTTCGGCCCCTCGGAGGTGAACCTGGCGATGCTGCTGGAGACCATGCGCACCCTGCCCGCAAAGTGGCAGGCCCCCCGTGACGCGGTGGTGACCTGGGTGATCGACCGGCGCGACGGTCGTCCGCTGCCGACGATCAGGTTCACCCTGGACGGGCGCACCATGGTCACCGACATGCAGGGCCGCGACATCACCTCGGAGGTCTGAGCCTCACTGCCCCCGTTCGGTCACTGCCCCAGTTCGTCGGTGCTGAAGGTGTCGCACTGGTTGGGGTCACCGGTCTGGAAGCCCTTGGTCACCCAGAACTTGCGCATCTGGGACGAGCCGTGGGTCCAGCCGTCGGGACGCACCCCGCCGCCGGACTGCTGCTGGATGTGGTCGTCACCCACGGCACGGGCCGCGTCGACGATGCGGTTCAGGTCGTCCTGGGTGATGTTGTCGATGATGTCGTTGTCGTTGTTCGAGGTCCACTTGAACCACACGCCGGCGTAGCAGTCGGCCTGCAGCTCGACCCGGACCGCATTCGACATCGGCCCGCTGCGGCCGTCCTGGCTGCGGGCCAGCACCCCGGTCAGGTTCTGGATGTGGTGGCCGTACTCGTGGCCGACGATGTAGGCCTCGGCGGCATAGGAGGTTTCGGTGCCCAGCTGCTGCAGCAGTTGGCCGATGAAGTTGGTGTCGACATAGATCTTGTTGTCGCCGGGGCAGTAGAACGGGCCGACCTGTGAGCTGGCCTGGCCGCAGGCGGTGTTCACCCCACCCGAGAAGGTGACCATGGTGGGCGCCTGGAAGCCGTTGAGGGCCTGCGACCAGTACTCCTCCATCGAGGTCATGTAGGCGGGCCAGCGGCAGTCGGGGTTGCGCTGCACGTCGGCGCCGGTGCGGCACTCGCTCTTCACCACGCCGGGGTCGTTGTTCTGGCCGGTGCTGCCGAGCAGGTCACCGGGGTTGAGCCCGAGCAGCAGCGCCAGGACCACCATGATCACCCCGCCGATGCCGCCGATGGCCAGGCCACCGCCGCGACCACCACCGCCGCTGGTGACCGACCCGGTGTTGATCTGTGCGTCCGACTTGAAGTCCATGAGACTGCCCCTTCACATGCCTGGGAGCCCGCTGGGCTCCTGAGCATCACTGTAGGGGACGCGAGACAGCGATACGGTGGAAGGTGATTGGGGTTCGTGGCGTGCCGGACGACGAGTTCGGCAGCGACCCGCCCCGCGGGGTGGCCTTGGCGACCCCGTACTGTCCACGCGGTCGGGGTCTCGTTGCCGAGCCGACCCAAGAGCAAGTGAGTTGGTACGTGATGCAGATCGTCGGCGTCGCCTCCCCGGGTTCACAGGAACTCGTCAGGGTGGCGGTTGGGCACGGACTGCACCCGAAGTTGGCGTTGTGGCGGGCGGGCTGGGTGATCCAGGGCCTGCTCAGCGCCCAGTTGGTGCACGGTGAGGTGGTGTTGACCGCACGGGTTGCCCCGCGCACGTCGCGGATGCGCCCGCCGCGGGTGAAGCAGCGAGGCGCCGACCCGAGCCTGGTGATCCGTCCCGGTGAGGTGCCGGTGCTGAACCAGCGGATCGCCGCCTATGCGGTGGTGCGCTCGGTGCGCGGGGTGCTGGGCACCGAGTGTTCCGACCGGACGGCGGTGCCCGGGTTGTGGCAGTTGCCCGGTGGCGGGTTGGACGCCGAGGAGGCGCCGGCTGACGCGGTCGTCCGGGAGGTGCTGGAGGAGGCCGGGCAGCACGTGCGGATCAACCGCCTGCTGGACCTGCAGTCCGACCACTGGGTGGGCCGGGCCCCGAACGGGGTGCTGGAGGACTTCCACGCCCTGCGGATCTTCTACTCGGCGACCTGCATCTCGCCGACCGAGCCGGTCGTCCTCGATGTGGACGGCACCACCGAACGCGCCGAATGGGTGCCGCTGTGGCACTGGCGTTCGCTGCCGTGGACCTCGGGGTCACGCTCGATCCTCGACAAGTACGCCACCGTCGTGCCGGCAAACTGACCCGGACGAGAACAGCAAACCGGCGGCCGGGATTTCTCCCGGCCGCCGGCCTGTGATTGTCGTGCGCTGCGATCAGTTGCTGCGGAAGTAGCTCAGGATGCGCAGGATCTCGGTGTAGAGCCACACCATGGTGACGGTGATGCCCAGGGCGGCGACCCAGCTCTGCTTGGCGTCGGCCCGGTTGGCCACGCCGCGCTCGACGGCGTCGAAGTCGGTGATCAGGTTCATCACGGCCAGCACGGCACCCAGCAGGGCGACGCCCAGGGCGACCAGGCTCATGCCGCCGCCGATGGTGCGCAGGCCGGTGTCGACACCGAACAGCACTGCCACGAAGTTGATCAGCATGGCCGCGGCGAAACCGAGGGTGGCCAAGGTGACGATGCGGCGGAACTTCGGGGTCACCTTGATGTTGAAGAACCGGTAGGCGGCCAGGGTCACGCCCGCTGTCGCGAACGTGGCGATCACCGCCTGGGTGACGATGCCCGGGTAGAGCGTCTCGAACAGCTTGCTGAACATGCCGATGAAGACACCCTCGAAGACGGCGTAGGTCAGCACCAGGGCCGGGTTCACCACCTTCTTGAAGGCGACGATGAGCACGGTGATGAAGCCGACGACGGCCGACAGGATCAGCGCGGGGATCAGCAGTGCATCGGGGACCAGGATCCAGGCAGCGGCCGCGGTGGCGGCCACGATGCCCAGGCTGATGGCGGTCTTCGCGATCACGTCGTCGAAGGTCATCAGCCCCTTCTGGGGCTCGGGCTGGTAGCCGTAGGGCTGCTGGAAGCCCTGCTGGGGGTAGCCCTGCTGGCCGTAACCCTGCTGCTGGTAGCCCTGGGGCTGGAAGCCTGCCGGGGCGTATCCCTGCTGGTACCCGAACTGCTGGCCGGCCGGGGCCTGGCGGCTGAAAACGTCGCTGCGATCAAGAATGGGGTTTCCCATGTGGAACCTCTCTGGTGGCCTGTGGACTACGGCCTCGGCCGTAGGGACGGTCACGAGGGACATTGCCCAGTGTATCCAGCGTTCTGACAAGTCCCAATCGGCGCGCTCAGTCGTCGGCGGCCAGCGGCACCGGGACGCGGTCGGGTGAGGACGGCTTGACCCAGGCGGTGGTCGCCGTCGTCAGCCGTTCACCGCAGGAACTGCAGGACTCCCCCGTGGCGCTCTCCGCACCGCACGACCGACACACGATCACCACGTGCTGCTCGACCCCGTTCGCTGTGGGCGCATGCTTGGTCGACCAGACCGAGAAGGCGTGCAGCACCGGCAGGGCGTCGCGGGCAGCCTCGGTCGGGTGGTAGGCGTGCCGCGTACGCCGGCCGTCCTGGTAGGGCTGTTTGGCGAGCAGGCCGGCCTGCACCATCCGCTTGAGGCGGTCAGCCAGGATGTTGTCAGCGATCCCCAGCTTCTCGCGCAGGTCGTCGAACCGACGCACACCCGACAGCGACTCACGCAGGATCAGCAGCACCCACGGGTCCCCGATCGCGTCGATGCCGCGGGCCATGGAGCACCGCTGCTGTGACCAGTCCGCCCTCATCCGACCTCCCTGCCTGACTTGCCCAAGGCTACCCAGCACCGCAAGAGGTCCAGCGTGCCCCCGACGGGGTTCGAACCCGTACTGGGGCGGGTTTAAGCCGCCTGCCTCTACCAGTTGGGCTACGAGGGCCGTGACCGCAGTCTAGGGACGCGCGTTCACCTGCTGAGCAGGTCGAGGGCGATGCCGTCCAGGATGTCGGACTCGCTGACCACCAGCGGGCGCTGCACCCGGGCGGTGATCTCGTCGAGGATCAGGGCGCCGGCGCAGATGATCTCGGCGCGCTGGGGGTGCATCGAGGGAATCGTGCGCAGCGACTCGATCGTCCGGCTGAGCCAGTCGGTGGCGGTCTCGTGGACGACCTCGGGGGTGATCACCGCCCGGTGCACCTGCGAGCGGTCGTAGGCGGGCAGGCCGAGGGTGACCGCGCCCATGGTGGTGATGGTCCCGGCGACACCGATGAAGGTGCCCACCCCGTCGAGCGGCACCTCGCTGGCGTCGAGCAGGACACCGACCTGTTCGCGGGCGGCCGCGACCTGCTCGGCGGTCGGCGGGTCGTCGTGCAGCAGGCGTTCCCGCAGCCGCACCGCCCCGATGTCGAGGCTCTCGGCAACCTCGATGTGACCCTCGGAGCCGCGGACCAGTTCGGTCGAACCGCCACCGATGTCGATGACCAGCACGGGGTCATCGGGGTCCTCGATGCCGGCGCTGGCGCCGGTGAAGCTGAGTCGCGCCTCTTCGGCGCCCGCGATGATGTCGGGCATGACCCCGAAGCGCTCGTGCACGCCCTGGAAGAACACCCCGGAGTTGGCGGCATCGCGGGCCGCCGAGGTGGCGACGAACCGGAGCCGGTCGACCCCGCCGACCTCGTCGATCAGGGCGGCGTAGTCGTCGCAGGCAGCGAAGGTGCGCGCCAACGCGTCGGGGTGGAACTCGCCGGTGGCATCCACCCCCTGGCCGAGCCGGACCATGGTGGTGCGGCGGGCCTCCTCTTCCAGCCGGCCGTCGGGTCGGGCATCGACCACCAGCAGTCGGATCGAGTTGGTGCCGCAGTCAATGGCAGCGAGCCTCATCGCATGTTCTCCGCATCACAGTCGTCGGAACAGGGCCTGCGCCACAGGTCGGCGAGCAGGTCAACGGCTTCGTCCCCGAGCGGGTTGACCCCGGGGCCCTTGGCCAGCGCGTGGCCGACCAGCACGTGCAGGCACTTCACCCGGGTCGGCATGCCGCCGGCGCTGATCCCCTCGATCTCAGGCACCTCACCCAGCGTGGCCCGGTCGGCCAGGTAGGACTCGTGGGCGGCGCGGTAGCGCGCAGCCAGGTCGTCATCGGTGACCAGCCGGGCCGACATCTCGGCCATCAGCCCGCTCGCCTCGAGCGTCGAGACCGCAGCCGTGATTCGTGGGTTGGTCAGGTAGTACGTGGTCGGGAAGGGGGTGCCCTGCGGCAACCTCGGGGCCGTCGCGACCACCCCCGGACGACCGCAGCGGCAGCGCCAGGCGATGCCCGCGACGCCGCGCGGTTCGCGCCCCAACTGTTCGGCCACCACGGCTTCGTCCTGCTCGGTCATCGGGGTCAACCCGGTCAGTGTGTGCTCGCTCATGTCAGTTCATTCAGCGGGTGGGGGTGGGGCTCGGGCTCGGTGCGGGGGTGGAGACCTTCACGGTGGTCTCGCCGGTCGGCTGGGTGGTCGGGTTCTCTTCGGTGGGGATCGGGTCGTCGGCGGTCTTGATGGAGCCGATCATGCGTTCCCACCAGACCCGGTGCTCGTCAGAGGGCAGGTCCGACTCGTGGTCGAGTTCGGTGCCGGCACCCAGGGGTTTGCCGTCTGGGCCGATCACCTTGTAGCCGATCTCACCCGGCATGACCCAGCCGAGGCGGCTGCGGGCCTGCGCCTTGACGTAGTTCGGGTCGGCCCAGCGAGCCTTCTCGTCCTCGAGGGTGGCGATGGCCTGTTCCCGTTCGGCGATCTCGACCTGGGCGGCGGCGATCCCCTGCTGCTGGCGGAAGTAGACGCGCAGGCTGTTCAGGTAGCTGAACAGCAGCACGAACAGCACCACCACCACGGCGACCGCCCGGCGGGTGATCGCCAGTCCCCTGCCCCGGCGACCGGCCTGGGCAGCGGCGCCAGCGGCCGCACCCGAGGCGGACGACGCGGGAGCCGGCTTCGTCCGGGGTGATGAGGTGTCGGCGGCGCGGGCCCGCGTGGCGCGCTCGGATGCCCGGGAGGCGGCGCGCGCACGGGGGGTGTCGCCCTGCCGACGCGAGGCCGAGCGGCCTGATCCGGACTTGCGACTGCTGCCTTGGGGACTCACCAGTCCAGTGTGGCCGATGGGACAAGCGTCGGCCCCGCCCCCACGCGGGGACGGGGCCGATCAGCCGGTGGAACCGGGGGCCTGGGATCAGGCCTTGAACCGCGGGAAGGCGGAAGCCCCGGCGTAGGTGGCGGCGTCGTCCAGATCCTGCTCGATGCGCAGCAGCTGGTTGTACTTGGCCACGCGGTCGGTGCGCGCGGGGGCGCCCGACTTGATCTGGCCGCAGCCCAGGGCCACGGCGAGGTCGGCGATGGTGGTGTCCTCGGTCTCGCCGGAACGGTGGCTCATCATGGAGGCGAAGCCGTTGCGGTGGGCCAGGTTGACCGCGTCGATGGTCTCGGTGAGCGAACCGATCTGGTTCACCTTGACCAGCAGGGCGTTGGCGGCCTTCTCGTCGATGCCGCGCTGCAGGCGGGTGACGTTGGTGACGAACAGGTCGTCACCGACCAGCTGGACGCGGTCGCCCAGGGCGGCGGCCATCTTCGACCAGCCCTCCCAGTCCTCCTCGTTCAGCGGGTCCTCGATGGAGACCATCGGGTAGGCGTCGACCAGCTCGGTGTAGTAGGCGATCATCTCGTCGGAGGTCTTGGCGCCACCCTCGAAGGTGTAGGTGCCGTCCTCGTTGTAGAACTCGGTGGCGGCCACGTCGAGGGCCAGGGCGACCTGGGTGCCGGGCTCGTAGCCGGCGGCCTTGATGGCCTCGACGATCAGGTCGAGCGCAGCGCGGTTCGACTCGAGGTTGGGGGCGAAGCCACCCTCGTCGCCCAGGCCGGTGTTGAGGCCCTTGTCCTTGAGCACCTTCTTCAGCGCGTGGTAGACACCGGCGCCGATCTCGACGGCCTCGGCGAAGCTCTCGGCGCCGATCGGGGCGATCATGAACTCCTGGATGTCGACATTGCTGTCGGCGTGGGAGCCGCCGTTGAGGATGTTCATCATCGGCACGGGCAGGACGTTGGCGGTCGGGCCACCGATGTAGCGGTACAGGGGCAGGCCGGACGAGTCGGCAGCGGCGTGCGCGACGGCCAGGGAGACGCCGAGGATGGCGTTGGCGCCCAGCTTGGCCTTGTTGTCGGTGCCGTCCAGCTCGATCAGGGCCTGGTCGAGCAGGCGCTGCTCGCTGGCGTCGAAGCCGAGCACCTCGTCAGCGATGGTCTCGACGTTCTCGACGGCCTTGCTGACGCCCTTGCCGCCCCAGTGGGCCTTGTCGCCGTCACGCAGTTCGACGGCCTCGAAGGCGCCGGTCGATGCGCCGGAGGGAACAGCGGCGCGACCTTCGGCGCCGTCCTCGAGCAGGACCTCGACCTCGACGGTCGGGTTGCCGCGGGAGTCCAGGATCTGGCGGGCAGCGATGAAATCGATGGTTGCCATTCGGGTTCAACCTTTCTCAGACTGTGTTGTCGAGGCCAACTCTACCGGGCAGATGCCACCCTCGAACGAGCAGGCCTCAACGTTCATGTGGTTGGTCCGGCCGTGGGCATCTGCTCAGCGAACTGGTTCGATCTCCCACTCGGCGAGCATGGCCAGGACGCGGGTCTTGATCTCGTCGCGGATAGGTCGTACCGCCTCGACACCCTGCCCGGCGGGGTCGTCCAGCACCCAGTCCTCGTAACGCTTCCCGGGGTAGTACGGGCAGGTGTCGCCGCATCCCATCGTGATCACGACGTCGGAAGCGATGACGGCATCGGTGGTCAGCACCTTGGGCTGCTCGGCCGAGATGTCGATGCCTTCTTCGAGCATCGCCTCGCGGGCAGCCGGGTTGATCGAGTCGGCCGGGGCCGAACCGGCCGAGCGCACCTCGACGGCACCCCCGGACAGGTGATGGGTGTAGGCGGCAGCCATCTGTGAACGTCCGGCGTTGTGCACGCAGACATAGAGCACCGAGTGGCGTGCAGCGGTTTCAGCGATTTCGGGGGTTTCCGGGGTTTCAGTCACGACAGATTCCTAGTGGTGAAGTGGAGCGGTGGGTGGAGTACTCAGGTCAGGATTTCGCGAAGCAGGGTGGTGACCCGAGCCTGGATCTCGTCACGGATCTCACGCACCACCTCGATTGGCTGGCCGGCCGGATCGCGCACCTGCCAGTCTTCATAGCGCTTGCCGGGGAAGTAGGGGCACGAGTCGCCACAGCCCATGGTGATGATCACGTCTGCGGCACGCAGCACACTGTCGCTCAGCGGCTTGGGATAGGCCACCGTCAGCGCCACGCCACGCTCCTGCAGCGCCTCGACCACGATGGGATTGAGTTCGCCGCTGGGTTGGGAGCCAGCCGAGCGGACATGCACGCGACGGGCCGACAGGTGTTCGGCCAGGGCGGCGGCCATCTGGCTGCGCCCGGCATTGTGCACGCAGACGAACAGCAACTCGGGCACCTTCTTGGCGATGCGTCCCCCGGCCTGGGCACTGGCCATCAGTTGTTCACGGGCGTGACGGGCCACCAGGACCGGCAGGAACTTCGCGATCTTGGCGCGCGATGCCAGCAGCGCGTGGGCCTCATCGACGGTGCGCTGCACCTCATCGACGGTGAAGATGCCCTCATAGGTGTAGGTGAGGTCGGTGACGAGCTGGTCGTAGGGGTCAACGATGACCATGGGAGCTACCTTTCATGCGATGGAGCTGGTCAACCCGGCGGCGGACCTCGCTGCTGACTTCCTCAAAGGCTTGGCGGCGACCCGCGGCGACCGGATCAGGGATTGACCAGTGCAGTCGCTCGGCATTGGCCGGCAGGGTTTCGTGAACGTGGTCGCAGACCGCCACGACCAGGTCACCGGGCAGCAGGACATCCTCGACGTGCCGCATCTCGGGGTCGAGGACGATTCCCTCGTGTTCGGCGATCGCCCGAGCTCCGGCCGCTGGGCGCGCGGCGGGGGACGTTCCCGCATCGATGGCCGGGACGTCGCTCACACACCGCCACCAGGCAGCGGCGAGCTTGGATCGGGCCGAGTTCTGGGTACAAATGAAAGCCACTCGCTGAGGACCCTCATGGGGATCCAGACCAAGAGTCACCATGTCGACCACACCCTGGTCGTCGTGGCGCAGCACCACATAGGCGCGGCGGGCATCGTGCTCACTGCGGATGCGCACCGCAATTCCGCTCTCGACAAGCACCTTCACGTGGTGCGCCACCAGGGGTGTGGACCAGTCGAACATCGCAGCAATCTCACTGGCCGACAGGTCTCGCGACAGCAGACCCTGGGCCAGTGCCAATCGGCCAGGGTCTGCCAGAGCTCGGTGCACCTGAAGAACGTTCACGAATTCACCTCAATCGTCATTGAGGCAATTCAACACCATTGAGGCACCCGATGTCCACGAAGAAAGGGCGACAAACCGCCTAGGTGTTGGAGCGCATGACGTTGGTGACGCGTGCCGGGGTTCGGGTGGCTGGGGGTTGGTCTCGGCAGGCGGTGTGGGGTCGATGGTAGTTGTAGTGGATGTTCCAGATCTGTATTGCCCGGGTGCGTTGGTCCTCGCAGTTGTAGGGCCGGGCGTAGAGCACTTCTTCGGCCAGGATCCGGTTGTAGCGCTCAACTTTCCCGTTGTGGCGAGGTGTGTAGGCGCGGATGAACTGGTGTTGGCGTGCCCAGCCCCGCAGCGAGCGTTCGACGATCGCTGCCCTGTAGGGGTTGCCGTTGTCGGTGACCACGCGGGTGACGCGGGTGATCCCGTGCGCGGCGAACCAGGCCCTGGCCCGGTTGATGAACCCGAGCACGGTGGTGGCCCGCTCGTCGGTCAGGGACTCGGTGTAGGCGAGCCGGGAGTATCCGTCCACGGCGGAGTGGAGGTAGCGGTAGCCGACCCGGGTGCGGTGTTTCGCCTTGTCCTGGTTCGATCCGCGGCCATGGGCCCGCCAGCCGCCGCCCTCTCGCAGCGCGCCGACCTTCTTCACGTCGACGTGGACCATGTGGCCGGGGTAGCGGGCGATGATCCGTGCCGGCGCACGGGTCGGTTCTCCCTCGACGTCGAGCCAGCGGCGATGGTTGAGTCCCAGCCGGGTCAGCCAGCGTGCGACGGTGGCGACGCTGGTCCGGTGCCCACGCTCGTGCAGTTCGGCGGTGATCAGCCGGGCCGACCACTTGTGGTCGCGGCGTAGTTGCTCGATCAACTCCACCACCTGCGGTGGGGTCTGGGTCGGTGAACTGTGGGGTCGGCTGGAACGATCCAGCAGGCCTTCCTCGCCGTGGAGGCGGTGACGGTTGACCCATTTCGACAGACAGGCCCTCGACACTCCGGCCTCGGCGGCGACGTGGGCGATCGGGCGGTGTTGGCACCGGATGACCAGGCGTCGACGTGCTTCAAAGGTCAGCGCGGCATTACGGTGGTGAATCAAGGGCGGGCTCCTCGTTCCGATGGTTGTCTCGCAACTCCCATCCTGCCGAGGACCCGCCCCCTCTCACGTCCCGGCGCGTGCAATCAACCTCATGACCCGCAACACCTAGG
>NZ_JBNJRW010000014.1:0-62086 GCF_050113895.1 Aestuariimicrobium sp. Y1814
TGGGACTGCTGCACGTCTTGGTGACAGGTTGGGTTAGGCGGCTTGGTCGGCCGGTGTGGTCATGATGGTCTCGAACTCGATGGGGGTCAAACGTCCCAGGCGGGCTTGTCGTCGGCGGCGGTGGTAGGTCCGTTCGATCCAGGTCACGATCGCGATGCGGAGGTCGTGGCGGGTGTGCCAGCGGCGCCGGTCGAGGACGTTGTTCTGGAGCAGGGCGAAGAAGGATTCCATGGCGGCGTTGTCGCCGGCGGAGGCGACCTGGCCCATCGAGCCGGTCAGGTCGTGACGACGCAGGGCGGCCAAGTACTTCCTGGACCGGAATTGACTGCCCCGATCGCTGTGCACGATGCAGCCGGTCACTTTGCCGCGGCGGGCCACCGCCATGGCGAGGGCGTCGACCGCGATGCGGGACTTCATCCGGTCACTGATGGAGTAGCCGACGATCCGGTTGGCGTACACGTCCTTGACCGCGCACAGGTACAGCTTGCCCTGGCCGGTGCGGTGCTCGGTGATGTCGGTCAGCCACAGGACGTTCGGGCCGGACGCGGTGAAGTCGCGCCGTACGTGGTCGTCGTGGGCGGGCGGGCCTGGCTTCTTCCCGTTGGTGCTGCGCTTCTTGCCGAACACGCTCCACCACCGGTTGGCCGCACAGATCCGCCACACCCGCCGGTCGCAGCCGGTGTGGCCGGCGGCGCGGACTTCATCGGCCAGCAGCCGGTAGCCGAACTCCGGATCATCGTGGTGGGCGTCGAACAACGCGTTCGCCAGAAACGCCTCATCGAGTTCCCTGGCAGTGACCGGACGGGCGAGCCAGCGGTAGTAGGGCTGGCGGGCGAGCTTGAGGACCCGACACGTCACCGTGACGGGGATCCCGTCAGCAGCGAACTCCTTCACGAGCGGGTACATCATTTTCCCGGCAAGTTGGCCTGCGACAAATACGCCGCTGCCCGACGCAGGATCTCGTTCTCCTGCTCCAGCAGCCGGTTACGGCGCTTCAACTCCCGCAGCTCGGCCGACTCCGCGGTGGTCACACCGAGCCGGTGGCCGTCTGCGACATCAGCGCGCTGCAGCCAGTTCCGCAGACACGACTCACTGATCCCGAAGTCCTTCGCGATCTGGGCAATCGGAGCCTCGCCACGACGGGCCACCGCGACCACGTCGTCACGGAACTCCTTCGGATGGGGTCTAGGCATGGTCAACATCCTTCCAGCAGGACCTCACGGCCCCACAGATCGAATGTCACCTACTCGTGCAGCAGTCCCCTTGACCCACAGGTGTTGTCCGTTGTCGGGTAGGTGGTGTCCGTCGCCCATTCAGCACGCCGCGAGCCGGCCGCACCCCACAGGCTGGTGGCTGTGCACCCACGCCAAGTCCTGCCTGCCGCCGCCGTGCAGCTCGCCGCCGAACAGCAGGGCGTGCTGTCCACCGCCCAGCTGCGGCACTTCGGCATCAGCGAAATGGCCCAACGTCGGCTGTCCCGTGATTGGACGAAGGTTGGCCATGGCCTCTACAGCCTCACCGAACCCACCTGGCTTACGGCAGTGTCGCTGGGGCTGCTCACCTGCGGGCCCGACGGTGCGGTCACCGGGCTCGCCGCGGCCCGGCTGCACGGGCTGCTCGGCCGCGACCCCCGCACCATCACCATCAGCCACCACCGCGACCACGCCCTGCTGAATCGTCACCTGGGCGATTGGACGATCGCCTTCCGCCGCCTCAACCGCACCGGCCGCGGGGCACCATCGCGGACCGGGGTCGAGGACTGCCTGGTCGATGTCGCCGCCGAGGCCGACGAGCTGGGCGTGGTGGGGGCGGTCACCAGGGCACTGGGCCAGCGCCTGACCACCCCTGACCGGCTGGCGGCCAGGTTCGCCCAGGAGAGCCGCCTGCGCCACCGCCACCTGCTCCAACGACTGTGCTCACCCGGTGAGGCCGGCCACGAGAGCGCCCTGGAATGGCTCTACACCACCCGTGTCGAGCGGGCCCACAGGCTGCCGCCACGGCAACGCCAGGTGAGCCTGTCGTCGCGGACCCGCTCGGACGGGTGGTACCCCGAGCACGGGCTCATCATCGAGCTCGACGGGCAGACCCATGACGACCGGGCCAAGGACAGGTGGCGTGACAACCTGCATGCGTTGCACCGAGATGCGACCACCCTGCGCTACGGCTGGGCGGATGTCACCCTGCGGTGCTGTGCCGTGGCCCGGCAGGTCGCTGAGGCCCTCTCGGCCCGCGGCTGGGCGGGGACGCCCGCAGCTTGTTCGCGGTGCCGGGCCCGGGGCAACGCCACAGCGGTGGCAAACCGTTGGTAGTCGAACGGTTTGCCACCGCTGCGAGCCCCTGGCCGACCACCAGGCCCCGACAACGCAAGAACCCCGGCCATTGACCGGGGTTCTGAGTTGTGCGCGAGAGAGGAGTTGAACCTCCACGTCCCTAAGGACACTGGCACCTGAAGCCAGCGCGTCTGCCATTCCGCCACTCGCGCGTTGCCGGATTTCTCCAGCCCCGAAACGGTAGCACAGCCCCGTCAGAGGGCGCCAATTGGGGCCGCGGGGGCGGGGCCACTGCCCGGCGGACGGCGCCACCAGCTGCACCGCTGGCCAGCTGGGGCGCCGTCTTCTTCGCGGGAGGACGGGCGACTACCGCTGCGGCAACCGGGCCGCCTTGAAGGCAGCTGTGGCGGCGCGCAGGGGCTCCTCCACCGGGATCCGCTCCGCGCTGGAGGCGCCGAGGAACCCCACTGACTGGGTGTTCTCGTAGATGTAGGCCGTGTCCTCGGGGTAGGCGATCGCACCGCCGTGGCTGAAGACCATGATGTCGGGCTTCTCGGCCCGCGCAGCATCGCCGATCGCATCGACCAGCTTCGCTGCCTCGGCCAGGTCGTCCTCCTTCGACATGGTCGACCCGATGGAACCGCCGCGGGTCAGTCCCATGTGGGCGATCACGACGTCGAGGCCCGCCCTGCCCACCATCGCGCCCTCCTCGGGGCGGAACGCGTATCCCATGGTGAACAGGCCCAGGTCCTTGGCGATGCACAGGGCTTCCATCTCCTTGTCGTACCCCATGCCCGTGCTCTCGAGCTCCTGGCGGTACCGGCTGTCCCAGTCGATCAGCCCGACGGTCGGGAAGTTCATCACCCCGGCCAGCCCCAGGCGCTGCAGTTCGCCGAGGAAGGTGGTCATCTCGCGGGTGGGGTCGGTGCCGCAGATGCCGCCGATGACCGGGGTTTCCTTGACGATGGGGAGCACGGTGCGGCTGCCCAGGTCAATCACGATCTGGTTGGCGTCGCCGTAGGGCATCAGACCGGCCAATGAGCCGTGCCCGTCCATCCGGTACTTCCCGGAGTTGTAGACGCCGATGAGGTCGGCGCCACCCTTCTCGGCGAACTTTGCTGAGATGCCGGTGCCGGCCCCGACGATGACGACCGGTCGGCGCTCGTCGATTTCGGCCCGCAGACGGGTGATGACTTCTTCGCGGGTGTAGTGCTTGGCCATGATTACTGTTCTTCCTTCAGGTTGATGTTCTTGAACTCCTGCACAGTGGTTGCCATCGCGTCGATGACCGGAACCCGTTCCAGCGAGGAGCCGCCCATGTAGCCATCCGCCTCTGAGGCGGCCAACGCAGCCGCGACGGACTCGACGCTGTGCAACGGTCCGCCGTGGATGAGGGTGACCGCGCTCGGGTTCTCCCGACGAACAGCGGCGTTCATCTGTGCCAGCAGGTCGTGCGACTGTTCGTCCGAGAGCGCGGCTTCAGATCCCATTCGCCCCCCGGCGGTGATGCCGAGCATGAGGCCGACGTGGCTGGCGCCGGTGGCGGCCATGGCGGCGGCTTCCTGCGGTGTCCAGGCCCAGCCCAGCACCATGGCCCCCTGCTTGACCGCGGCCCTGGCCAGGTCCAACTCCTTCTGGTACCCGAGTCCGGCAGCCTCGAGCTGGGCTCGCAGGTCCCCGTCATAGATTCCGACGAACGGCTCGTTGGTGACCCCGGTGGCGCCGAGCTCCCCCATCTGCCCGACCAGTCGGTCGGGCTGGCGCCTCGGGTCATGGGCACCGACCCCGGCGAACACCGGCAGGTCGCGTGCTGCCGCGACGACCTCGGGCAGTACCTGGCGCACCAACTCGTTCGGGTCGTCATAGGGCAGGAACGCCAACGCCGACGGCAGCCCCTTGGCGCGGTAAATGGCGGTCGAATAGCAGGCCAGCAGGTCGGCGCCACCAGCGGCGGCGCCGGCGGCGGTCAGCCCGCACCCAACCCCGACCCCGACGAGTGTCATCGCTGCGCCCAGAGCTGGTCGAAGACCTCAACGACGCGCGCGGCGAATGCTGGGTCGTTGATCGCGGCATCGACCTCCACCAGCGGTATGTCCTCCCGCAATCCCGTCCGGATCTCGTTGAACAGGGCCTCGTCGGCCTCCCGGTCCTCATAGGGCTGGCCCGGGGCGCCGATCGCCGACAACCCGGCCAGCGGCAGGACGACCATCGTCGGGCCGGTCGCCAGGTTCGCCTTGCGGGTGAAGATCCTGCCGAGTTCCCGGCTCTCGTCGAGGTTCGTGCGACAAATCGTCACTGCCGAGTTGTGGACGTGCACCCGACGCTCCGGGACGCGGAACTGCTGGGGCACAGTGGGTTCGGCGCCGAAGTTGATCACCTCCAACGCCCCCGGGACGAGGACCTGCGGGATCCCTGCCAAGCCGGCGGCCTCCATCCGATCGGGCCCGGCACTCAACACGCCACCGACCAGTTCGTCGGTGAGCTCACTGGTGGTCAGGTCTACGACGGCGTCGATCAGGCCGTCCCTGACAAGATCCTCCATGGCTCGCCCGCCGGCACCGGTGGCGTGGAACACCGTGGTCTCCAGGTCGCGCTGGTCCAGGGCCTTCTGCACGGCCATCACGGCTGGGGTGGTGACCCCGAACATGCTGATCGCGATCAGCGGCCGGTCCGGTTCGGATGTCTCGTCCTCCTCCATCCCACGTGCCATCCCGGCTGCTGCCATCGCGGCATTGCGCAGCACGACCCGCGAGATGCGGTTCAGCCCGGCGATGTCGGTCACCGAGTACATCAACGTCACGTCACGGGTTCCGACGTAGGGGGTGACATCGCCACTGGCCATCGTCGAGACCAGCACCTTCGGCACACCTACCGGCAATGCCTGAATCGCTCGTCCGATGACCGACGAGCCCGACGAACCGCCGAACCCCAGCACCGCCCCCAACGTCCCGGCCTCGTACTCGCGGCGCAGCACCACTTCCAGGCCGGCGGCCATGGCGTCCAGGGCCAGTGATCGGGTACCGCCCTGTTCGCCTCCGCGACGTAACTCGTTGATGTCGGCCCCGGCCAGGCTCGCCAACTCGGTCGGGGTGACCGCCACCGGCACATCGCTGTGGTCGGGCTCGAAGACGCCGATGTTGATGACGCGCCAGGTCGCGCCAGCCTTCGTCAGTGTGTCGACCAGGAAGCCGACCTCCTGACCCTTTGTGTCCATGGTCCCTATGACCAGTACGTCGCCCATCGTGCACCTCTTCGTGTCGGGGTTTGATTCGAGCCTCGTCCACCCCCTGACGAAGGCCAATGGCCAATCCCGCCCAAGTGGCCACCGCTGCCGGGGCAGGGCAGTGTGGGGTGTGGAAGTCTGGAGGCTGCCGGGAGGTCCCCGGCAACGGCATAGGGGGTGGAAGCGGTGGATTCCCAGCGGGTCAGCTCGAGCCAGTTGGCGCGCAACATCACCGGGTGGGACCTCGGGGAGGGGGCCCTGCACCGACTGCTGGCCGACGCCCTCCGCGAAAGGATCACCTCGGGGGACCTACCGACCGGCGCGATGCTGCCGTCGCAGCGGGAACTGGCACGAGTGCTGGCCGTGAGCCGCACCACCGTCGGCAATGCCTATGACGAGTTGACCAGCGAGGGATGGCTGTCGAGCCACCGCGGCGCCGGCACCAGGATCAGGACCAGCCGACTGCGGGCCGGTCCCTTGGCCCAGGGCGACCGCCTGCGCACCTACGCCGCGCCAGCTGAACCGGTGGACCTCAGTAGCGGGGTGCTGCCGGCCTCACCGCTCATGGGCCAGGTGCTTCGGGGCAACTGGGACCAGGAGTTGCGTGGTCTGCTGAGGGTGGGGTTCCTGCCCTGGGGTGTCGACTCCTTCCGGGAGGAGGTCGCGAGCTACTACGACGAGTTGGGCCTGCCGACCACGCCGAACCAGGTCCTCGCCACCAATGGCTCGCACCACGCCTTGACGCTGCTGGTGGACTGCCTGCTCGAACCCGGCGACGTGGTTCTCGTCGAGGACCCCACCTATCGCGGTGCCCTCGACGTGTTCGGACGACGGGGCGTGCAGGTGGTCGGGGTGCCCGTGGACGCTGGTGGCATCGACCCGGGGGCGCTGCGCCTGGCGATCCGAAAGCACCAGCCGCGGTTGGTGTATGTGCTGCCGACGGCTCACAACGTGACGGGTGTGACCTGGTCGGCCATGCGCAGGCAGCAGGTGGCCGATGTGGTGACTGACTCGGGCGTCCTGCTGGTCGACGATGGATCCACCGCGGACCTCGCCCCGGCTGAGCACCCCGGCCACCTGGGGGCGCTGCTGCCAGAGGCGCAGTCATTGACGATCGGGTCACTCACCAAGCTGTTCTGGGCCGGCCTGCGGGTCGGCTGGATCCGCGGCCCCGCCGAGGTGCTGCAGGCCGCCCTCGAAGGCAGGGTGACCGCCGACATCGCCGGCAGCATCCCCTCCCAGGTGTTGGCCGCTGCCTGCCTGCCGCTGGCCGCCGCTGCCCGTGAACTGCGCGCTGTCGAACTGGCCCACGACCGGCAGGCTGCCTCCCTGTTGCTCCAGGAATACCTGCCGGACTGGACCCATGACCCGAATGCGGCTGGTGCGTGCCTCTGGGTGGACACCCACCAGGACACCCTGGTGCTGGCGTCTCGTGCCCACCGCGAACGTGTCCAGCTCATCCCGGGCTCCGACTTCTCCCCGAGTGACGGCTGGCGCTCGCATGTTCGGCTGCCACTGGGGCGCCCCGACGTCCTGGCGAGGGGCATCCGAGCCCTGTCGCGCCTTCTCGGCTGATCAGCGATGCGGACGACGGGCTGCCTCGTCCGGGGGACTCACCGCCCCGGCCGACTCTTCGCTCCAGATCTCGGTGTGGCCGTCCTCGTCCAGTGGGGCGGGTGCCGCCCTGGCATCGGCACGGCGCAGGCGTTCCAGGAAGGCATGGGTGGCCGAGGCTCGTCCGACGGCACGGCCGCGCAGCAGGCCCAGCACGAAGCCGAGCAGCAGGGTCGCGCCGGCCAGTGAGGCGGTGATCAACCAGGTCGGACGTTCCAGGCGTGAGACCACGACCGGCTGCGGCTCGGCGGTGACGGTGGTCAGGATCGGGCCGGGGGAGGGGGTCTCCTCCAGGTCGGCCGCGTCGATCGCCTCGTCCACCGAGTCGAGGGTGGCGTCGATGACATTGCCGCGGTAGCCCAGGTGCACCGGACGCGTCCGGTTGATCTCGTCGGTCATCGTCGTGGCCCCGACCAGCATCTGGCCCATGGGCTGACTGGCGTCACAGACCATGTCCCCGGCCTCGCAGATCGAGTACGTCGCGGCGTAGCTGGCCGCGGGAATCTCGGCGCGCACGGCGTCCATGGCCTGCTGGATCTTCTCGGAATCGACCTTGCCGTCGTACATGTCGAAGGTCATCTGCAGCATGGTCTCGACGGCTGTCTGCCGGTTGGGGGCATCGGCCCCGACCATCCGCATCAGGTACAGGTACGACCCGAGCCCGATCGCCTCGGCCGTCGCCGACCCCGACAACTCACGCACGTTCTGGCCGGGGTAATGGCTCGGGTTGCCCATCAGGATGGCGGCGGTGAGGCGCTCGCTGGGGTTGGTCAGGGCCATCGCCCGCGTGATCACCTGCGCGCCCTGGCTGAACCCCGCCAGGATGATCCGCTCGGTCGGGCAGCGGCGCAGGGAGTCGTTCATGACCGCTGCCAGCCGGGTGCCGCCGACATCGGCCGAGTCGAAGTACTCGGTCGAGGGCATCGGCTGGGCGAACAAGAGGTCTTCGAAGTCGACCTCGCCCAGGGTCTGCGGGGCCACAGCGGGGTAATCGAGCCACACCTGGCGCACGGTCCCGCTGCGGTCCCAGCGCTGGGCCAGCCCGTCACGCACGCCGGTCACCGTGGGGCCGAAGCCGTCCGGTTCACCCGAGCCGCGCACCCCGACGAACAGGAAGTCGGCGCAGGGCTGGGCGGCGGCCTGGGTGGAGATCACCGGGTTGTCGTCCCAGGAGCCGACGGCGGCGGCCCGGGGGGCGGAGCCGAGGGCCCCGGTGAGGGCCAGGGCGATGGCCAGCGCGACGGTGAGGCTGCGGCTCGTCCGGGTCGGACAAAGCTGCTCCGCGCGGACCGGTCGTCCGGCCTTGTGGGCAGGGGCCGACTGGGGCAGGGCGGGGGACAGGACTCTTCGCGCCAGGGCGGACAGGAACCTCACGCCGCCCATTCAACCTGATCGGCGAAGTTTGCCCCACCCATCCACACCTGCCCCTGAAAATTGCACTTGCCCCCGTTCCGGAACAGGGGCAAGTGCACCGTAGTAGGGCAAGTAGCGGATCAGGTCAGCCCTGGGGGTTGGCGAAGATGGCGGTGAAGCTGGCCGAGTCGATCGCGGCCGCCAGCAGCGTGAACCGCACCTGCGCACTGGTGGCCTCGTCGGGCACGTCGAGCCGTTCCGAGGGCAGGGCGTAGACGGTGAACACGTAGTGGTGGGCCGGTCCGGGCGGGGGATAGGGCCCGCCGTAGCCGACATAGCCGTAGTCATTGACCCATTCGCGGGCCGACTCGGGCAGGGCGGCGCCCTCGGCCAGCGAGGTCACGGTAACTGGCAGGTCGACCGCCACCCAGTGCCACCACCCCGAGCCGGTGGGGGCGTCGGGGTCGAAGACGGTGATCGCGAACGACTTCGTCCCGGCCGGCGCGTCCGACCAGGTCAGGTCGGGGGTGGTGTTCTGGCCGCCGATGCCTTGTTCGGCGTACTTCAGGTCGATCTGGCTGTTGGCGGGAATGCCCGCGCTGTGCAACTGCATGGCTGCTCCTCTCGTCGTCGACAGGTGTCGATCAGCCTAGCCAGCCACCGGCTTCCCCGCGGGGAACAGGTTGTGTCGGAGCCAGCTACTACGCTGGTCGTCACGTGGCACCCACTCCCGAGAGGACGCACATGAACGACATGTCGACGCCGAGGTTCGCGACACTCACCGGTGCGCGCCTGCCCGAGGGCTTCGTGGTCGGCACGGCCACCGCCAGCTACCAGATCGAGGGGGCGGTCCACGAGGACGGACGCGGCCCCAGCATCTGGGACACCTTCAGCCACACGCCCGGCAAGACCCTCAACGGGGACACCGGTGACGTGGCCTGCGACCACTACCACCGCCTCGACGAAGACCTCGACCTGATGGCCTCCTACGGGTTGGACGCCTACCGCTTCTCGATCGCCTGGCCCCGCATCGTGCCCGGCGGCACCGGCGCGGTGAACCAGGCCGGCATCGACTTCTACTCCCGGCTGGTCGACGGGCTGCTCGAGCGGGGCATCAAGCCCGTCGCCACCCTCTACCACTGGGACCTGCCCCAGGTGCTCGAGGACGACGGTGGCTGGCCCCTGCGCGGCACCGCCAATGCCTTCGCCAACTACGCCGAGGTGGTCGGCGCCGCCCTCGGCGACCGGGTCCACCAGTGGACGACGCTGAACGAGCCCTGGTGCGCCGCGTACCTCGGCTACAGCGAGGGCGTTCACGCCCCCGGACGACGCGAGCCCGAACCCACCCTGCGGGCGGTGCACCACCTGAACCTCGCCCACGGACTGGCGCTGCAGGCCCTGCGTGCCACCGTCTCCAAGCCTGACGCGCAGTACTCGGTCACCAACAACCTGCAGACCGTGCGCCCGATCGACCCCGACTCGGCCGACGACCTGGCTGCGGTCGCCCGCACCAAGGCGATGCACAACGGGGTCTTCACCGGCCCGCAGCTGGCCGGGGCCTACCCCGAGCTCGCCATCGAGGCCACCCGTGGGGTCACGGACTGGTCCTTCGTGCTCGACGGCGACCTGGAGACCATCAAGCAGCCCATCGACGTGTTCGGGCTCAACTGGTACAACCCGCACTGGGTCGGTGCCGGGCCGCTGCAGGACGGCGACGACGGCCTGCAGTCCACCCCGGGGCTGACCGACCTGCGGCTGCGCCGCCCCGCGCACCTGGCGCAGACCCAGATGGGTTGGCCGATCGACCCGACCGGCCTGGAGGAGATCCTGCTCGACCTGCACGCCGAGTTCGGTGACCTGCCGATCGCGATCACCGAGAACGGCAGCGCCTCCGACGATGTCGTGGGGCCCGACGGGGCGGTGCACGACACCCAGCGCGTCGAGTACCTGGCCACCCACCTCAGCGCCGTCCACCGGGCGATCGAGGCCGGGGTCAACGTGCAGGGCTACTTCGCCTGGTCGCTGATGGACAACTTCGAGTGGTCCTGGGGTTACGAACGCCGCTTCGGCATCACCCACGTCGACTACGAGACCCAGGTGCGCACCCCCAAGGACTCGGCCGGGTGGCTGCGCGAACTGATCCGCACCCGGGCCATCCCCTCGACCGACCCCGCCAGCTGGGGCTGAGACCCAGGTGGCGGGCCCCACGCCGGACGAGGAGCCGCGCGACCAGCTGGGAAACGAGTTGGACGACGCGCCGCGCGACCAGCTGGGCAACGAGTTGGGAAACGAGTTGGGCGACGCGTCGGACGGCGAGGAGCAGTGGCTCAGGATCGGTGACCTGGTCCGGCTCACCGGGCTGACCTCACGCACCCTGCGCCACTACGACCAGCTCGGGCTGTTGGTCCCCAGCGGGCGCAGCGGCGGTGACGTGCGCATGTACGGTGGCGCCGACGTGCAGCGGCTGCTGGCGATCCAGCACCTGAAGTCGCTGGGCATGTCACTGCAGGACATCGCCAGCGCCCTGGACGACCCAGGCTTCGACGCCCACACCGCGCTGGAGGAGCACATCGCCGTCGTCGAGGCCCGCATCGCCGCCGAAACCGACCTGCTGGTGCGGCTGCGTCGATTGCGCGGGGCCGCGGCGTCCGGCTGGGGTGAGGTGGTGGACCTGATCGCCCTGACCGAACGCCTGCGCCACCCCGACGCGGCGGTGCGGTTCGCCTCAACCCTCGCGGCACCCCGGCAGGCGCCGACCGAGGAACTGGTCGACCTGCTGCGGGCCGACCCCGAACCCGGCGTCCGGGAGGTCGCCACCTGGGCACTGGCCCAGCACGGGGCCGCCGGCGTCGATGCCGTGGTCGCCGGCCTGTCCGACCCCGACCCGGGGGTCCGCCTGCAGATGGCCCACGTCGCCTCCAAGCTGGGTGACCCGGCCGCCGGCTCCGGCCTGGTGGGGCTGCTGGCCGACCCCGATGCCCGGGTGCGCGCCAAGGCCGCCTTCGCCCTCGGACGAATCGGTCTGCTGGGCACCCTGCCGGCGCTGCTGTCCGGGCTGGGCGACCCGGACGACCAGGTCGCCGCGGCCTTCGTCGGTGCGCTGACGGCCTTCGGTCAGGCAGCGGTGCCGGGGCTGGTGGGCGCCACCGCCGACCCGTCGGGCCTGGTGCGGGAACGCGCCGCCGACGCCCTCGCTGCGCTGGCCCCACCCGAGGCCGTCGACGCCTTGGCGCAGCTGCTGGACGACGAGGCCGCCCCGGTCAGGTTGAGCGCGGTGCTGGCGCTGAGCGGCATCGACGCCGAGCGTGCCCGGGAGGCGGTGTACCGGGCCCGCCACCATGACGACCCCCAGGTGGCCGCGGTGGCCACCCGGCTGGGGAGCTGACCCCGGACCAGCCCCAGCGCCCGGAACAGCGCCAGGCACCCGGACCAGCGCCAGCGCCCGGTCACGCAAAACCGCCCCGCGAATCATCCCGGGGCCGTCTGTTTGCTCGTGATCGTGCTCGTGCTCGTGTGCGAACCGAACTCGGCTCAGGCCTGGGCGGCCGCCGCTTCGCGGCGCTGCCGCAGCCGGGTGGCGGCCAGCGCCACGTGGGCGTCGGAGCTTTCAGTGGCCCTGGCCAGCGCTTCGTTCGCGACCTCACCGAGCTGGCCGAGGGCGGTGGTGGCCACGATGCGCACGGTCTGGTCCGCATCGTTCGACGCAGCGGTGAGTGCCTCGAGTGCCGGGTCAGCCGCCTCGCCCAGGAAGCCGAGCACCTCGGCGGCGTGGGCGCGCACGGTGGCGTCCTCGCTCGAGAGGGCCTCGGTCAGCGCCGGCACCGCGTCCTCACCGAAGACCAGCAGGGCGTTGGTGAGCAGGTCGAGCTGCAGCTTGTCGCCCTGGCCGAGCCGGGCCACCAGCACGGGGACCATGGCGGTGTTGCCGGTCGAGGCTGCCGCCCGGTAGCCCTTGATGGCGACCCGCGGGTTGGGGTCATTGACGATGGCGACCAGCTGGTCGGCGAACTCCGGGCGCCCGGCCTTGCTCAGCACGTGCGCGGCCTGGGTGCGGGTGGCGTCGTCGTCGCTGGTGAGCTGCTCGATGACGCCGGGCAGGGCCTGGTCGATCACCTGCACGGTCGCCCAGGTGATGCGTTCGCGCACCTGGCAGTCGGTCTCGACCCCGAGCCGCCCGACCAGGGCGTCGGCGGCGTCGGTGACGCGGTACATGCCGATGGTGGACGCGGCATGGAACCGGTCGACCAGGTCATCGCTGTTCAGGGCGGTGATGATCTTGGTGGTGTCGATGGTCATGGTTCCTCCTTGGGATCGAACATCACGCTAGAGGTTGACGCCGCGTCAACGTCAAACCGGGTTCGCCGCGGGCTGATCCCGGGGCGCCCACCCGGGGCGTCCGCCGCCCGGTTGCCCGGCCCAGCCAGGAACCTCAGTCCAGTCGTCCGAACGCCTTGGTGTGCAGCACCAGCGCCTCCGCCTCGTCACTCGCGTCCAGGTCGACCACCGCGTGGATCTGCCAGTCGTGGTTGCCCTCGGGGTCGCTGATGATCTGGCGCACCACCCAGCGCCGCGGGTCGGTGCGGTCGACCAGGATCCGCGCAGCCGAACGGGCATCGGCATCCAGCACCATGTCGTCGTGCTCGTCCCAGTACTCGCCCAGCGCCTCGTCCCAGTCGTCGCCGGTGAAGTCCTTGTTGTTCGGCTCCAGCGCCTCGAGGGCATCGACATTGTCGGCCGCGGCCAGCATCACCCGTTGCCACAGGGCATTGCGCACCAGCACCTGGAAGGTGCGTTCGTTCGAGGTGAGGCGCACCACCACCGGCACGGCCTGCGGACGAGCGCTGGTGCCGTCCCACTGGGTCAGCGCCTCCCACTCGTCCAGCAGCGAGGAGTCGGTCATCCGCACCGTGTCACCCAGCCAGTCGAGCAGGGTCTCGAACTCGGGCGTGCGGGCAGACTCCGGCACGGTCTGGCGCAGCGCCCGGAAGGCATCGGTCAGGTAGCGCAGCAGCAGCCCCTCGACCCGTTCCAGCTTCAGCCAGGCCACGTACTCCCCGAAGGTCATGGCCCGCTCGTACATCTCCCGGACGATCGACTTCGGCGACAGTGCCGCCTCCGCGATCCACGGGTGGCGTGGCTGGAAGATGCCGAACGTGTGGTTCAGCAGGTCCTCCAGCGGACGCGGCCACGACACCTCGTCGAGGGCATTCATCCGGTCCTCGTAGTCCATGCCGTCGGCCTTCATCTCGGCCACGGCCTCACCGCGCTCCCGGAACTGCTGGGCCATCAGCACCTGGCGCGGGTCTTCAAGGGTGGCCTCGATTACGCTGACCACGTCGAGCACGTAGTCGGGGGAGTCGGGGTCGAGCACCTCGAGCACCTCGGTCGCGAACGCCGACAACGGCTGGTTCAGCGCGAAGTCGGCCTGCAGGTCGGGCGACAGGGTGAACCGGCGCCCACCCGGGGTCGGCTCGTCCAGCCTTACGACCGTGCCGGAGGCGAGCAGGGAGCGGCCCAGGGCCAGCGCCCGCCGGTACAGGCCGCGGCGCACCTTCGGGTCGCTGGTCGCGCGTTCGACCAGCCCGACCACCGCCTCGACGGTGTCCTGGTCACGTTCCAACAGGTTCAGCAGCATGGCGTGGGTGATCCGCATGCGGGCGTGCAGGGTTTCCGGCACCGATTCCTGAAGCCGTTCGAAGGTCTGCTCGGTCCAGTTCACGAACCCCTCGGGCGGCTTCTTGCGGTTGAACTTGCGCAGCTTCTTGGGGTCGTCGCCGATCTTGGCCAGCGCCCGCTCGTTCTCGATGACGTGCTCGGGGGCCTGGGCCACCACGTAGCCGATTGAGTCGAACCCGGCGCGGCCGGCGCGCCCGGCGATCTGGTGGAACTCACGGCTGCGCAACACCCGCAGTCGCTGCCCGTCGAACTTGGTCAACGCGTTGAACAACACCGTGCGGATCGGCACGTTGATGCCCACCCCCAGGGTGTCGGTGCCGCAGATCACCCGCAGCAGCCCCTGCTGGGCCAGGGTCTCGACCACCCGGCGGTAGCGCGGCAGCATGCCGGCGTGGTGCACCCCGATGCCGGCGCGCACCATCTGCGACAGGGTCGTCCCGAAGCCCTTGCCGAAGCGGAAGTTGCCGAGCGCCTCGACGATCCTGGCCCGGGCGTCCTTGTCGACCAGTGGGGTCGACATCATCGCCTGCGCGCGCTGGAAGGCCAGCGCCTGGGTGGCGTGGACGATGTAGACCGGCGCCTGCAGGTTCTCGACCAGTTCGTCGACGGTCTCGTTGATGGGGGTCAGCGCCCACCGGTAGGCCAGCGGGACGGGGCGCTGCGCCCCGGAGATCACCGTCGAATCGCGCCCGCCGAGCTCGTGCAGCGAGTCGGCCAGGGTGGTGACATCACCCAGGGTGGCCGACATGATCACGAACTGGGCCCTGGGCAGTTCGCTCATGCCCACCTGCCAGGCCCACCCGCGGTCGGGGTCGGCGATGAAGTGGAACTCGTCCATCACGACCTGGTCGATGGGGGCCTCGGCCCCGTGCCGCAGCGCCAGGTTCGCCACGATCTCGGCGGTGCAGCAGATGATCGGTGCCTCGCTGTTCACCGAGGCATCGCCGGTGATCATGCCGACATTGGCGGCGCCGAAGGTGTCGCACAGGGCGAAGAACTTCTCACTCACCAGCGCCTTGATGGGGGCGGTGTACCAGGAACGCCCCCCGGCGGCTACGGCGGCAGCGTGGGCGGCGATCGCGATCATTGACTTGCCCGACCCGGTCGGGGTGGTGACGATGGTGTTCGCCCCGGTCAGGATCGCCAGGGCCGCTTCTTCCTGGTGTGGGTAGAGTTCCAGCCCGTCAGCCTGCGCGGCGTCGACGACTTGTTCGTAGACGCCTTCCGGTGTGGCCCCGCGCAGTGCGCTGATGTCGAGTCTCATCGCAGCCCAACCTAGCGTGTGGGTCCGACACGAGTTGTCGGCCCCAGCGCAGCGGTGTGCGGCTCAGCGTAGCGGGTGACCGGCTCAGTGCAGCGGGCGGCGTGGGGAGCGGGCCACCCGGGCCTTCGACAGTTCGTCCAGCCCCAGCAGGCGGACCCCTTCGGGGGCGGCGGCCGCCCGCAGCAGTTCGTCGACCGGGTGCAGGTCGGGGTCGGCGGCGTCCGTGACGGTCTCGAGGGCCTCGGCCAGTCCGGCCCGGCGCAGCAGGCGCCCGTCCTTGACCAGCAGGGCAGGGGGGTCGAGCGCCAGCAGCAGCATCCCGTAGACGGGTTCCTGGCCCTCGTCGATCGGCGGCTGGAAGTAGGGCACGTCGAGGATCCACCCGTTGAGCCGCAGGTAGAACCGCAGCCGTGCGGCCGGGTCGCCATGGGTGGGGTGGGGTTCGTGGTGGTCAGGGTGCTCGATCTCGGCCAGGACGACGGTGTTCGGGTGCTGGGTGGTGATGTCGGCCAGCAGTTCACGCAGCAGCGCCGACCCGACGCCGCGGCCGCGCTGGTCCTGCCGGGTCGCGAAGTAGGCCAGCATCACCGTGGGGGTGCCCTCGAGGGTCTCGACCACGGCCACCGCTACGGGGTCCTCGCGTGACCCGACGACGTGCACGCTGGCCACCCCGGCCCGCACGCTGGCGACCAGGTCCTCGACTGGGATCAGCTCCTCGGGTGGAAAGTTCGGCGCCATCAGCAGCTCGTGCACCCGGGTCAGGGTCTGGTGGTCGACGACCTGGCTGCTCGTCGGCGTACTCAGGTGATCAGTCGGCATGTTTCTGCCTCCCTTCCCGGCCGGGCCCGGCGCTCCCGGGCTCGACCTGACCCTAGCCCACCCGGTTCCACCCGCACCGATCTCGACGGTCAGCGGCGCCTTGCGGGTCTGGAACAATGGCGCCATGACCGTCGACCGCCTGCCGCTTCCCGAGTGCATCACCGGCCCCCGGATGATCGTCCTGCTGGACCGCCGCAACGACGACGACGGCGATGACGACGCCCGCTTCGCCCAGCTCGTCCCCGTCCTCGAGGTGATGGTGCAGGAGGGGCTGACCACCTTCGCGCTGGAACCGGCCGACCTCGTCCTGCTGGGGCAGTTGCGCGAGATCTTCACCGAACGCGCCAACTTCGGGGCCTACGACGTGCTCAGCGCCGACGGGGCCCACTCTGCGCTGGCCCACGGCCCCGAGTTCATCCTGGCCAACGGGGACGACGCGGAGATCGTCCGGGTCGGGACCGAGGCCGGCGTGGCCACCCTGTCGGCGGCGTTGACCCCGAACGAGGTCCGCCAGGGCTGGGACCTGGGGTCGTCCGCGGTGCAGGTGCTGCCCGCCGACCTGCTCGGCAGCTCCTACCCCGAGGCGCTGAAGAAGCTGGTGCCGGGCATCTCGTTCATTCCCCGCGGCAACCTCGGCGGCTGGTCGATGGGGCGCTGGTTCGAGGCCGGTGCGATCGCCTGCGTGGCCGACAGCCCCCTGCTCGGCGACGCACTGAAGCATGGCAACCTGAGCCACCTGCGAGACCGCTGCCGCACCTACCTCGACGTGGTGCCCAAGCCGAAGGCGGACAGCGACAAGTCGTGACCCGGGACGCCCGGGGCGGACTGAGAGCCTTGCTGAGAGCGGACTGAGCCGACCAGGCCTCGGACGGGTTCCCGCACGCGTGCTTTACAGATAGCATGACTGTGTTGCTGAGGAAACTTCAGCGCGCGTTTGGGTTTTCCTGAGAAAAACCCTAAACTCTTCTCAGAGAACACCGACGCACCGCGTCGCCTCCCAACCGTAAGGCTCTTGTTATGACACAGCCCGGACGCAGGTTCGCCCCGGAGACTGACGACCTCGCCGTGCCGGCCCGTCGGGCCGCCCGAGGCATGGTCGAGACCGACGAGGTGGAACAGGTCGACCACGTTGACGACTCCATCGCCCCCTTCCGCCGCAGGCGGGCCGCTCTGGTGCTGGCCCCGATGCTGGTGCTGGGCCTGGCCGGTACCGCCTTCGCGCTGAACCCCGAGCCCGAGCCGCTGCAGGCTGCCCCCGCTGCCGCCGCCGCTGCGCCGAGCCGCGACACCAACCAGAACAACCGCAACGCCGATCGTCCCTCGATCACCGCGAGCTCGCTGCCGGCCACCACCTCGGTGGCCCCCACCACCAGCGCCGCCCCCACCACGACGGCCGCGCCCACGACCACGGCTGCCGCGACCACCACGGCCGCGCCGACCACGACCGCAGCACCCACCACCACTGCGGCGCCGACGACCGAGCAGGCCAAGCCGGTCACCGCTGCGCTGGGTGAGGTCAGCGGCACCCGCTACACCACCACCGGCGCGAACGTGCGCTCGCAGGCCAGCACCTCGTCGGCCGTGGTCACCTCGCTGGTCGCCGGGTCCAAGGTGAGCATCACCAGCGTCAGCCTCAACGGCTTCACCCAGATCAGCCTGAACGGGAAGGCCGCCTACATCAGCAGCGGCCTGCTGACCAAGACCGCGCCGGCCACCACCTCGTCCAGCTCGTCCTCGTCGTCGTCCTCGTCGGGTGGCAGCAACGGGGGCAGCAGCAGTGGCGGACTGAACTACGCCGCCTGCAGCAAGGTCTCCGGCATCGAGGGTGGGCTGACTGCCAATGCCCGCAACGTTGCCCGCGCCATCTGCAACAACTTCCCCGGCGTCAGCAGCTTCGGCGGCTACCGCAACTCCGCCGACGCCCATGGTGCCGGCCGCGCGGTCGATGCCATGATCAGCGGCCCCGCCGGCTGGGAGATTGCGAACTGGCTGCGCGCCAACGCCTCGTCCCTGGGGGTGACTGAGGTCATCTACCAGCAGAAGATCTGGACGACCCAGCGCTCCGGTGAGGGCTGGCGCTCGATGTCGGACCGTGGTTCGGCCACCGCCAACCACTACGACCACGTTCACGTGACCGTGCGCTGAGCCAGGCTCACCACGCAGGCGGGGCGGTCCTCGGGGCCGCCCCGTTCTGCCTGCCGGGCGGTTCAGGTCGGACGAAGGCCCCCGCGGACCAGTGCGCATGCAAACCTTGCGCCAGTGCAAGGAATGCGGCTCGTCCGGACCAGCGCGCGTGTAAACCTTGCGCCAGTGCAAGGAATGCGGCTCGTCCAAACCAGCGGGGGCGCATTCGTTGCGCTGCTGCAAGGTCTGCAGGTCCGACGATCCGGCTGCGCATTACGTTGGGCACCTGAAGCCCCACCGGCCCCATGCCTTCACTAGGGTGGTGCCATGACTGCTCCGGTTGATGCCACGTCCACTGCCGCCTGGTCAGAGCTGACCAACCTCGCCGACAGCCTGCAGCCCGACTTGCGGGCCTGGTTCGCCGACGATCCCGAGCGCGCCGAGCGCTTCTCGATCACCGCTGGTGACCTGTTCGCCGACCTGTCGAAGAACTGGATCACCGACGAGGTGCGCGATGCCCTGGTCAAGCTCGGTGACGAGGTCGGCCTGCCCGAACGCCGCGACGCCATGTACCGCGGCGACAAGATCAATGTCACCGAGAACCGGTCGGTGCTGCACACCGCACTGCGCCTGCCCCGCGACAAGAAGCTCGTGGTCGACGGCCAGGACGTCGTCGCCGACGTGCACGACACCCTGCAGAAGGTCTACGCCTTCGCCGACAAGGTCCGCGCCGGCGCCTGGACCGGGGTCACCGGCAAGCCGATCACCCACGTGGTCAACATCGGCATCGGCGGCTCCGACCTGGGGCCGGTGATGGTCTACGAGGCGCTGCTGCCCTACAAGACCGATGCCCTCGACTGCCGCTTCGTGTCCAACATCGACCCCAACGACCTGGCCGAGAAGGTCGGTGACCTCGACCCCGAGACCACCTTGTTCATCGTGGCCTCGAAGACCTTCACCACCCTCGAGACGCTGACCAACGCGCGGATGGCCCGGACATGGCTGCTCGACACCCTCGAGCACCAGGGCGCCATCGATGGGTCGGACGAGAAGCGTTCCGAGGCCGTGGCCGCACACTTCGTGGCCGTGTCCACCGCGCTGGAGCGGGTGGCGGAGTTCGGCATCGACCCCCAGAACGCGTTCGGCTTCTGGGACTGGGTCGGTGGGCGATACTCGGTCGACTCGGCGGTGGGTACGGCCGTCGTCATCGCCATCGGCCCGGAGAACTTCGAGGACATGCTCGAGGGCTTCCATGCCATGGACGAGCACTTCCGCACCGCGCCGCTGGCCGAGAACCTGCCGGCCATGATGGGCCTGCTGAACATCTGGTACGTGAACTTCCACGATGCCCACAGCCACGCGGTGCTGCCCTACGCGCAGTACCTGCACCGCTTCGCGGCCTACCTGCAGCAGCTGACCATGGAGTCCAACGGCAAGTCGGTCCGCTCCGACGGCACCCCGGTGACCAGTGGGACCGGTGAGATCTTCTGGGGTGAGCCCGGCACCAACGGCCAGCACGCCTTCTACCAGCTGATCCACCAGGGCACCCGGCTGATTCCCTCGGACTTCATCGCCGTGGCCACCCCCACGCACCCGCTTCAGGACGGCGAGACCGACGTCCACGAGTTGTTCCTGTCGAACTTCTTCGCCCAGACCGCTGCGCTTGCCTTCGGCAAGACCGCGGACGAAGTGCGCGCCGAGGGCACCCCCGAGCCGATCGTCCCGGCGCGGGTGTTCGAGGGCAACAAGCCGACCACCTCGATCATGGCGCCGGCCCTGACCCCCGCGGTCGTCGGCCAGCTGATCGCCCTGTACGAACACATCACCTTCGTGCAGGGCGTCGTCTGGGGCATCGACTCGTTCGACCAGTGGGGCGTGGAACTCGGCAAGAAGCTCGCCCTCGAGATCGCCCCCGCGGTCCAGGGCGACGAGGACGTGCTGAACACCCAGGACTCCTCCACCCAGCAGCTCGTCCGCTACTACCGCAAGAATCGCGTGTGACCAGACTCAGCTGAGCCGCTCTGGTTTTGGCCGCGCCGTCCGAGCGGAGCGAGGACAGACATACTTGGTTCATGGCTCGACGCATCCGCACCTGGTTGATCGTGGGTGTGTTGGTGCTGGTGGTGGGGGTGCTGGCGCCGACGGGGATCGTCTGGGTGCTCGCCTCCAATGACACTTTCGAGGCAGTGGACGAGGTGCCCCAGCGCGATGTGACCATCGTGCTGGGGGCCGGGGTGCGCCCATCGGGTGAACCGTCGGCCTACCTGAAGGGGCGCCTCGACCTGGCGGCCGACCTCTACGACGCGGGGCGGACGAAGGTGCTGCTGCTCTCGGGTGGGTCGGCCGACTACTACAACGAGCCCGAGGCGATGCAGCGCTACCTGGTCAACCAGCGCGGCATCCCGGCCGAGCACCTGGTGCTCGACCCGTACGGGGCCGACACCTACACCTCGTGCGTGCGAGCCAAGAAGGTCTTCGGCGTGAACTCCGCGATCGTGGTCACCCAGCGCTACCACCTCAACCGTTCGGTGGCGACCTGCCAGATCGCCGGCATTGATGTCGACGGCATCGGCGACGTCAGCGTGGGCACTGACTCCGGCACCTGGCGCTACGGCGTGGTGCGTGAACTCGGCGCCAACATCAAGATGGCCTGGGACTTCACCCGCCGCCGTCAGCCGGCGGTGATGGGGCCGGCGGACGATGCCGTCGCGGTGGCGCTGGCCAACCGCTGAGCCGTTCGTCCGCCCGACCCCCGGAACCCCCGACCCCCGGAACCCCCGACCCCCGGAACCCCCGACCCCCGGAACCCCCGACCCCCGACCCCCGGAACCCCGAACCCCGGCCCCCGAACCCGATCCCTCAGTCGCGGGCGAACAGGTCGCGGGTGTAGACCTTCTCCGCGACATCGCGCAGCTCGTCCGAGGGACGATTGGCGATGATCACATCGGCGCGGGCCTTGAAATCGGCCAGGTCGCGGACCACCTCGGAGTGGAAGAACTCCGCATCGGCCAGGGTCGGCTCGTAGACGATGACCGGCACCCCCTTGGCCTTGATCCGCTTCATGATGCCCTGCACCGAGGACGAGCGGAAGTTGTCCGAGCCGGCTTTCATCGTCAACCGGTACACCCCGACCACCTCGGGGTTGCGGGCCAACACGTCACTGGCGATGAAGTCCTTGCGGGTGCTGTTGGAGTCGACCACCGCCTGGATCAACGTCTGCGGCACCTGGTCGTAGTTGGCCAGCAACTGCTTGGTGTCCTTGGGCAGGCAGTACCCGCCGTAGCCGAACGAGGGGTTGTTGTAGTGGCCGCCGATCCGCGGGTCGAGGCTGACCCCGTCGATGATCTGCTGGGTGTCCAGCCCGCGCGCAGCGGCATAGGTGTCGAGCTCGTTGAAGTAGGCCACCCGCAGCGCCAGGTAGGTGTTGGCGAACAGCTTGATGGCCTCGGCCTCGGTCGAACCGGTGAACAGCACCGGGGTGTCCTCGTCCAGCGAACCCTCGCGCAGCAGCTCGGCGAAGCGCTCGGCTGTCGCGCTGGACCCGCCGACGACGATCCGTGACGGGTGCAGGTTGTCATACAGGGCCTTGCCCTCGCGCAGGAACTCCGGCGAGAACAGGATGTCCAGGTCGGGGTACTGCTGGCGCAGGCCGTCGGTGTAGCCCACCGGCACCGTCGACTTGATCACCACCGTCGTGCCAGGCGCCAACCGGCTGACGGCCTCGACGACCGTGTCGACGCTGGAGGTGTCGAAATGGTTGAGCACCTCGTCGTAGTTGGTGGGCGTCGCGACGATCACGTAGTCAGCGCCGGGGTAGGCCTGCTCGCCGTCGGTGGTGGCGACCAGGTTGAGCTCACGGGTGGCCAGGTAGTCCTCGAGTTCGGCATCGACGATCGGGGCGCGGCGCTGGTTGACCAGGTCGACCCGCTGGGGGTTGATGTCGACGGCGTGCACCTCGTGGTGCTGGGCAAGGATGACGGCATTGGCCAGACCCACGTAACCGAGGCCTGCGACGGCGATCTTCATGGGTTCAGGGTAGCGACCGGGCCGAGGCCCCACCGGGGACGACCGCCGCACCCCGCCCACGGACCCCCGATTGGCCGATCTCTGGCAGGTTCTCGCCCGCCGGACTAGCGTTGAGGTATGCCCACTCCAGTTTCCGCCGTGGGACCGACCACGCTGCATCGTTACACAGTGCGGCCTCGACACGTCGAGGACTGGCACTCACAGTTCATCCAGGCCGTGGGGGTGCGCCAGCGCCACGGATTCACCACCCACCGCGTGTTCGTCGAGACAGATGCCGAACCGAAGGTGACCTGGATCTACTCCCACCCCGACCCCACCACCGCCGAGCAGAACCTGCACGCCGACCCTCGTTACACCGAGGTCGCCGAGGCACTCGCGCCCCACGTGTTCAAGAACTGCCTGATTCGCGATGTCGACATCGAGGCCCTCACCCACGCCGCCCCCGGTGAGCTGGAGGGCCAGGACGGACGCATCGCCATCATGCGTCGCTACACCATCGTGGGCGACTGGGACGAGTTCCTGGGCCTGTGGCGCCGCATCGTCCCCCTGAGGGAACGCCACGGGTTCCGCTGCCTGTTCGCCGCCGTCGACCGGGAACACCACACCTTCACCTGGGCGATCGACTTTCAGGGCACCTGGGAGGAGTTCCCCGCAGGCCAACGCGACTACTACTGCGACCCCGACCGCAAGGAACTGCGCCGGGTGTTCGACTACATGGCCGACTACAGCCTGCACCCGGCCCGCATGATGATCTGACCGCCGCACCAATGACACGGGCCCCCGGGACTGCTCCCGGGGGCCGGTCTGTGCGTGGTGGGTTCCGACGGGGCGGACGAACGGCTCAGCCCCTCGTCCCGCTCAGCCGGTCGTCCGGCTCAGTGGTCGACCAGCGGGTTGCCGCCCTGGCGGTTGCCCTTGTCCAGCCCGCTCAGCAGATCGACCTGTTCGGTCGACAGCTCGGTGCCGAAGACGGCGAAGTTCTCCTCGATGCGGCTGGGGGTGACCGACTTGGGGATCACGATGTTGCCGATCTGCAGGTGCCAGCGGATGATCACCTGCGCCGGGCTCAGCCCGGTCTGCTCGGCCACCTGGACCACCTCGGGCAGGTCGAGGTCACTGGGGGCGTGCTGGTTGCCCAGGGGGCTCCAGGCCTCGGTGGCGATGCCGCGGCGTTCGTGCTCGGCGCGCAGGTCGGCCCGGTTGAACGAGGGGTGCACCTCGATCTGGTTCAGGCTCGGGGTGGTGCCGTCGAGCCTGTCGAGGTGCTCGGGGTTGAAGTTGGACACCCCGATGCTGCGGGTCAGGCCCTCGGCCTTGAACTGCTGCAGCGAGTCCCACGCCTCGATGTAGGCATCACCGTGCTTGACAACGGCCGGCCAGTGGATCAGGTACAGGTCGAGGTGGTCGACACCCAGCTTGGTGAGGGTCTCCTCGATGGCCTGGCGGGCATCGTCCTTGTGGTGCTTGTCGTTCCACAGCTTCGAGGTGATGAAGATCTCGTCACGCGGCACCCCAGACTCGGCGACGGCCTTGCCGACACCGGCCTCGTTGCCGTAGACCGCGGCGGTGTCGATGTGGCGGTAGCCGACCTCGAGCGCCTTCAGCACCGGCGCGACGACCTGGTCGTCCTTGACCCGCCAGACGCCGTAGCCGAGCTGGGGAATCCGGACACCATCGTTGAGGGTGATCTGGGGAACAGTCATGGGCAGGAGCCTTTCGTGGATGGTGCGACAGGTTCGTCGCAGGACCGCACCCCAGCCTAGGCGCAGCCGTCCGGGAGCAGAAGTTGGTCCAGCCTCGGATGGTGGAAGAATGGCAGCCATGTCTTCGCAGTCCCTGCCGGCCTCGTCGCTGCCGGCCCAGCTCACCGAACGCGTCCAGGCTGTCGTCGGGGTCGATCCCGAGATGCGTCCGGCGACCAAGCCGCAGTTCGGCCACTTCCAGTCGAACGTGGCCCTGCGCCTGGCCAAGTCCGAGGGCCGGCCCCCGCGGGAGGTGGCCGCCGACCTGGTCGCCCGCCTCGAGCTGGACGACCTGTGCGAGCCGCTCGAGGTGGCCGGCCCCGGGTTCATCAACTTCCGGATCAAGTCCGAGGTGCTCGCCGCGACCGCCGAGGCGCTGCTGGCTGACGACAACGACGGCATCGTCCCCACCGACGCACCGCAGCGGGTGGTGATCGACTACTCCGCACCGAACGTGGCCAAGCAGATGCACGTCGGCCACCTGCGCACCACGATCATCGGCGACTGCTTCAACCGGGTGCTGGGTGCGCTCGGCCACACGGTGATCCCGCAGAACCACATCGGTGACTGGGGCACCCAGTTCGGCATGCTCATCGAACAGGTCCACGATGAGGGCATCGACGCCGGCGCGCTGACGCTGGACGAGGCCGACGCGCTCTACAAGCGGGCCGCTGCCCGGTTCCGTGCCGACGAGGAGTTCGCCTCCCGCGCGCGGGCGCGGGTGGCGCTGTTCCAGGGCGGCGACGAGGAGTCGCTGGCGGTCTGGCGCCAACTGGTCGAGATCAGCAAGCCCGCCTTCAACGAGGCCTACCGGCGCCTCGGGGTGCTGCTCACCGATGACGACCTGGCCGGGGAGTCGACCTACAACGACGACCTGCCGGTGCTGGTCGACGAGCTCGAGCAGTCGGGGGTGGCGGTGGTCGACGACGGCGCGCTGTGCGTGTTCGTCGACGGGTTCGACGCGCCGCTGATCGTGCGCAAGTCCGACGGTGGTTATGGCTATGCCACCACCGACCTGGCCGCGATCCGGCGCCGGGTGGGCACCCTGCACGCCGACCGCATCATCTACGTCACCGACGTGCGCCAGGGCGGCCACTTCGCGCAGGTCTTCGCCGCCGCCCGCAAGGCGGGGTTCCTCCCCGATGACGTGGCGGCCGAGCACGTCGGCTACGGCATGGTGCTCGGCACCGACGGCAAGCCCTTCAAGACGCGCGACGGGTCGGCGGCGACGCTCTCGTCCCTGCTCGATGCCGCCGAAGAGGTCGCCGCACCGAACATTGCGCTGGCCGCGATCAAGTACGCCGACCTGTCGAACGGGCTGCAGAAGGACTACACCTTCGACGTCGAGCGGATGGTGCAGACCACCGGCGACACCGGCCCCTACCTGCAGTACGCTCACGCGCGGATCAGCCAGATCCTGCGCAAGGCCGAGGCCGAGGGCCTCGCGGGTGGGGCGATCACCGTGTTGGACGAGCCGGCTGAGCAGCAGCTGGCGTTGCTGCTGTCCCGCTTCGGTGAGGTGGTCAGTGAGGTCGGTGATGCGCTGACCCCGCACAAGCTGTGCGGTTACCTCTACGACCTGGCCGGCGCGTACTCGAGCTTCTACGAACAGTGCCCGGTGCTGCGCAGCGAGGGCGAGGTGCGCAGCTCACGGCTGGCGCTGTGCCGCGCCACCCAGAAGGTGCTGGCCCGCGGCCTGTACCTGCTCGGCATCGACGCCCCCGAACGCATGTGACGCTCGCCCGGTGACCCGGACGAGGCGAGCTGCCTCGTCCGGGTCGTCGCGGGTTACTTCTTGGACTTGCCGTTCTTCTTCTTGGGCTCGTCCTTGGCGACCGAAGCGTAGTTCTCCAGGATCTGTGGGGCCTGGTCGGGGTGCTCGAGCCGGTCGGCGGCCAGCCAGGCGGCGCCGATGATCCCGGCCCGGTTGCGCAGCTTGGCGGGCACCATCGGGGTCTTCAGCTGCAGGTTCGGCATGAACTTCTCGTGGTCCTTGCTGACCCCGCCGCCGACCACGAACAGGTCGGGCCAGAACAGCATCTCGACGAACTCGTAGTAGCGCTGCAGCCGCACCGCCCATTCCTTGTAGCTCATGCCCTCACGGTCCTTGACGGAGCTGGCTGCGCGGGACTCGGCGTCATGGCCGTCGATCTCGAGGTGGCCGAGTTCGGTGTTGGGCACCAGCTGGCCGTCGAGGATCAGCGCCGACCCGATGCCGGTGCCGAGCGTGGTCAGGATCACCAGGCCGGTGATGCCCTTGGCGGCGCCGTAGTGCACCTCGGCGACACCGGCGGCGTCGGCGTCATTGACCAGGGTGATCGGGCGGCCGAGCTGGTCGGCGAAGAACTCGTCGGCCTGCAGCCCCTTCCATTCCTGGTCGAGGTTGGCGATGAACGGCACCTTGCCGTGCACCACCGGCGCCGGGATGGTCAGGCCGATCGGCCCGTCCCCGATGGTGTCGCCGAAGTGGTCGATGATCTCGGCCACCACCTTGGCCACATTCTTGGGGGTGGACTTGGACGGGGTGTCGATCCGCAACCGGTCAGCTGCGAAGTCACCCACCTCGAGGTCAACCGGAGCACCCTTGATCCCGGAACCACCGACGTCAATGCCGAGTACGTGTGTCATGGCGTTCAGCCTAGGACAGAGCAGGTGGCGGTGGGAACTCGCCTCCCCAGGGTGCCGGGGCCGGGGCGGGCGGTGGTGGGGCTCCCGGTGGCGGCATCGACGGTGACGCCGGCTCGGGGCGGGTGCTCAGGCTTCGTCCGGTCGCTGCGCGGCGCTCCCGGGCGGCGCGGGCCAGCCCGGGTTGGGTGTCGACCACGCGTCGGGCGTCGGCGGGGTCGAGGTGGGCGAAGCGCATCCGCACCGGCCCGTGGACCAGGTCGATGTCGACCGAGGCCAGCCGCAGCCTGCGGTCGAGCGGGCCCTGGTGCAGCAGCACCGACTGGGCGCGGGCGTGGTCGATCACGTTGAACTCCTGGCCCAGCCAGCCCCGGCGGCTCACGGCGAGCTGGTCGGTCAGTGCCCAGCCGGCCAGCTTCCGGCCGCCCCACAGGAACCACTTGGCCCGCACGGGAACCGGGTTCAGGGCGATGTCGTGCAGGTTGAGGCCGGGCCAGACGGTGTCGATCACCGCCATCGCCTCGTCCCAAGTGCCGATGGCCAGCGCGACGTCGCTGGAGTCGCTGTCCTCGTCCATCGCGCCGCCCTTGCCGAGCACGGTCATGCGCACCCGCCACCAGCCGAACGGGCGCCACAGCATGCCCTGCTCGAGGCGGAACCCCTGGATGCGGTCGAAGGGGGTGTTGCTGGTGGTCAGGTCGGTCATGCCGTGGCTGATGCGCAGGCCCTCGCCGTCGGTCTCGACGCGGAATCGCCACTCCTTGATGACCCGGTTGAGGATGTAGCCGCCGATCGGCAGCAGCAGGACCAGGCCGTAGCCGAGCCCGATGATGCCGTCGGTGAGCTGGTGGACCAGGCCGAACACGGCGAACCCGACCAGGGTCGCCAGGAACTCACCCGAGGTGATCGCGGCGATGATCAGTGCGCGCGGTGCGACCTGGACGACCAGGTGCCGCGGTGCCTCGGTGTCTGCCAGCCCGTCGCCACCGTGGTGGAGTTCGTGGCTGAGGCGCTGCCGGGCCGTCGGTGCCGGGGTGCGCGCGGGTGCCGGCCAGGGGGCGGCTGCGCCGGTGGCGTCAGCGGCGGGCTGGGGGAGTGGGAGCTCCGGTCCCCGCTTGGCCTGCACGGCCCGGCGCAGCAGGTCGTGGCGCAGGTTCTCGGCCTGCTGGCGCTTCAGGAAGCTGATCTTGGCCCCGCCGTCACCGCCGACGTCGATGGACAGTCGGCACAGGCCCAGCAGGCGGGCCGCCAGCGGCTGGTTGATCTCGACCGACTGGATGCGCCGGTACAGCAACCGCTTGGTCTCGTGGACGATCAGCTTGGTCTCGATGGTCAGCCCGTCGTCGTCGAGGCGGTGCCGGGTGGCATACCAGCTGAACCACGACAACACGACCGAGCCGAGCAGCACGACGCCGCCGATGCCCAGGTAAATCACCAGTGACCCGAGATTCTGGACGGCCTGCAGGCTGCCGTGCTCGAGCAGGTCACGAATGACGAAGAAGGCGACGGCCACCAGCGCGATCCACGACGAGACCAGCGGGCTGAGCGGGTGGGTGCGCCAGCCCGGGTCGGCAAGCGGCTGCTGGACGGTGCTACCGGCCGGCGGTGCTGCTGGCGTGACGGATTCATCCGGGTTGGTGGGGGTGGGGAAGCCGGTCACAGGCCGGCCGCCTGCGCCTCACCCAACCGGGACAGGTCCTCGCGCAGTCGGGCGGCCTCCTGGGCGTTGACCCCGGGGATGACGGCGGTGGTCGAGGCGGTGACCATCCGCACGCTGGCCAGGCCGTAGCGCCGCAGCAGCGGGCCGGCGTTGATCTCGACGACCTGCATGCGGCCGTAGGGCACCACCAGCAGCTGCTTGAACCAGCGTCCGTGGGTGACGTAGAGGTCGGTGTCGCGCTGCGCGTAGGCCCAGCTCCGGGCCAGTCGGCGCGAGACCCACAGCCGCCAACCGATCAGCAGCACCCAGAAGACGGCGACCAGGACCAGCGCCCACCAGGGCGCGAAGATCGCCACCGGGATGATCGAGGCGACCGCGAAGGGGGGCCAGCCGAGCAGCACCGAGATGGTCTCGACCTTGACCAGGTCGGGGGAGACCCGCACCCACTGTTCGGTCGGGGGCGCGAACAACTCGTGGGTGGGCAGCCCATGGGCCTGGTCGAGGGTCATGGGATAGAACCTACCCTCGCCCGGGGCGCCGGGTTCCCCGGGCAGCGCTGGTGGCGCAGGCCGTCAATCAACTGCACCGGCTACTTGCCCTTGCGCCGCTTGCGGCTGCGCGAGGAGTTGTCGTGGGGGCCGAGCACGTTCACCTCACCCAGCACCGTGGTGCCGGTCAGGGTCAGGGTGACCTGCGGGTTCTCGTCCGCCAGGCCCTTGATGTTGGTCTCGGCGAGGATCGGGCTGATCTGGTTCACGACGCTCACCCCGGCCGGGACGAAAATGTTCACCTCGGCCAGCAGCAGGTCGACCTTGAGGCGGGGGTGGGGCGATTCCAGCACGGCCTGGTTCAGGTCGAGCACCACCTCACCGAGCACGGCGCTGACCTCGGTGGACGGTGCCATCCGCCAGGTGCTGACCCGCTTGTGTTCACCGAGCACGGCGCTGATGGAGTCGACCTCGTGTGACTGGGTCGAGCTTTCGACCAGCGGCCCGCCCGGGTGCGCCACCGGAGTGGCGTACTGGGCGACCGGAGCACCCGGCAACAGGTCGGCGGTGATCGGGGCGAGGTCGTCGAAGGTCTTGGACCGGCCCACCTGCTCGAGCCGCTCGTCCAGTTCGTCCTTGGTGAGCCGGCCGTCGACGAAGGCGGTGTTGAGGACCTCTTCCACCAATCGGCGGTCAGCATCGGAGGCGCGCATGGCGCCGCGCTGGACGGGGATGCGGAGGTCGTCGGACATGGCGTCCAGCCTAGGCAGTGCAGCCCGCCGGACGAAGGAATGGGCGCCCAGTTCAGGGTTCGATCCGGGTGCGATTTCCTAACTTTCGACAACTGGCCCCGGGTGGGACGGACGGGGGAAGCTGGTCATGGTCACACGTGGTGCGTCCAGGGGTCGGAGCCGGTTCGAGCGCTCTCCCCTCGCATCCCCAAGGAATGAATGACACTGCCGGACTGACCTGGGATGCAGACAGTCCGGGCGCAGAGACTTCATCCGACTCGCAGCACCCGCTGCCCGTGGGCGAACCGCGCGTGACCATCAGACTTCGGCCCCGTCACCCCTCGGCCGCCCCCTCGCCGCAGCGCGACAGCGCCGTCACGCCTGCCCGCGGCTCAGTGGTTCGACTCGTGCGGGTCGACCAGCCCCAGCCGGATCGCCCTGACCAGGATCTGGGTGCGTGACTTGCGGCCCAACTTCTCACCGATCTGTGACAGGTACTGCTTGACTGAGCCCTCGGCCAGGTACATCTTCTGTGCGATTTCCTTGTTGGACAGGCCTTCGGCCAGCCAGGTCAGCAGTTCCCGTTCCCGCGGGGCCAGGTGCGGACGATCAGCGGGCACGGGGTGCTCCCGGACGACGGTCGCGACCAGCGCCTGGCGCACCTCGGGGGCCAGCGGCATCTCCCCGGCTTTGGCTGCGGCCATGGCGTCCACCAGGGTGTGGCGGTCGGTGTGCTTCATCAGGTAGCCGGACGCGCCGGCCTGCAGCATCGCGACGATGTGCTCGCGGTCGGAGAAGGTGGTCAGTGCCACCACGCAGGCCTGCGGGTCTTCGCCGGTGATCTGTGCGGTGGCCTCGACGCCGTCCATGCCGGGCATGTTTAGGTCCATCAGGATGACGTCGGGCTCGAGCTCACGGGCCAGGGACACCCCCTCGGCGCCTGCCTTGGCGCAGCCCAGCAACTGGTGACCCGGTTCGCGGGCGAACAGGGCGGTGAAGGTTTCGCGCACCATGGCGTCGTCATCGACCACCAGGATGGTCGTCGGAGGGGAGTCGATCGGGCTGGGCGTGGACACGAGCCCACCGTAACCACCTTTCGCCGGGAAGGAAACCTGCACGGACTGCGACGGATGGTGGACAGTTCGGGTGGGCAACTGTGATGATTCAGGAGTATCGGCTTGTAGGGAAAGGTGTCCTCATGAAGACCCGGCTCATCGCTGTCAGCTTGCTCGTCCTGGCGCTGTTCTCCACGCCGGTCGCCGCCCGGGCTGCGCAGCCCGCCGCGCCGACCAGCATCGCTGTCTCGGGTGGAACCGTGATCGGTGGGGGCGGCGGCGTCGCCCAGCCCAACAACATCTGGTGCGCCTGGCTGCGCCTTTGCGTTTCCTGACCCGGGCCACCCCGGTCTTTGAGCACGCGCCGGTGACGCCGTGAGCCAGGCCGTACGTGTGGACGGATGGGGCGGGTGGACCGCACTGAAGGTGCTGGTCACCTGCCTGTTGCTCGCGGACATGGCCCACTCGGTGGCCACCGTGCAGACTCTGGGTTATGCCCAGATGACGATGCACGTCGTGGCCGGAGTCGCCAGCATCCTGATCTCCTGGGTGCCGCGGGTCGGTGCTGTGGCCGGGGCCGTGTTCCTGTCCCTGGCCATGTTCATCCCGCCGGCCGGTGCCGACCTGGCGGTGCTGGTGATCGCCACCCTGGTCTACCTGCCGCGGGTGAGCAGCATGGGCATGCTGGTGCTGTCGGGGTCGCTGGTCACCTACTCGGTCGTGGTCTCGTTGCTGCACAGCGGTGACGGGTGGTTCAACGACGCTGGCCTGCGCGCGACCCTGGTGGTGATCGCCACCCTGGCCGGGTTGGCGGTGCGGGGCTTCTCGACCCAGCTGAGCCGCGGCGCGAAACGCATCGAACAACTGGAGCATGAGCGCGTCCAGATTCGTGTCGCCGAACGACAGCGGCTGGCCCGGGAACTGCACGACATCGTGGCCCACCAGCTGGCCATCATCAGCCTGCAGAGCATCAGCCACCGCCACGCCGAGGACCCCGAAGAACTGGGGATGGCCATGGACCGGATCGGCACGGCAGCCCGTACCGCCGTCACCGAGTTGCACACGCTGGTCAACGTCCTCGACGTCGACCCCGACAGCGGAGTCGACCCGCAGTCGGCCACCATCGACGCTTCGGTGGTGCTGCCCGAGCTTGCCGAGACCCTGCGCGCCGAGGGCTTCTCGGTCGACCTGTCGGTGCCCGAGGCACTGGCCGGGGCACCCCGCTCGGCCCAGGTCACCCTGTCGCGCGTGGCCCGTGAGGCCACCACGAACATCCTGCGCCACGCCGACCCGCGCGGACCGGTGACGATGGCGGTCACCATGGAGAACGACCGGATCGCGATGGTGCTCAGCAACCGGATGCGCGACGGTTCCTCCCCGGGGCCCCTGGCCGAACACAGCCTCGGACGCGGCCTGCGAGGACTGGCCGAACGTGTCGACCTGGCCTCCGGTGTCCTGGAGGTGGGGCCCCAGCAGGGGCAGTGGGTCGTGAAGGTGTGTCTGCCCGACCAGAGCTGAACCGGCCAGAGCTGAACCGGACTGCAGCCCCGATCCCCGTCTGCAGCCCCGAGCGTGCCGTGCTCGACCTGGCCCGGGAGCTGGCCGCCGAACGGGCCCGGACATGAATGGAGCGGGCGACGGGAATCGAACCCGCGTGTCCAGCTTGGGAAGCTGGCGCTCTACCATTGAGCTACGCCCGCGCGCCGGGCCCTGCGACCCGTGCGACATCAGAGTCTAGCGGATCCCCGGACTCCCACTGCACAGCCCCCTCACGAACGCCTGCGTGCCCGGACCTCCTCGGCGACCTCGGCGAAGATCTCCTCGCTGACGTGGCCGCCGATGCGCCGGACGCTGCGCGGGTCGACCCGGATGATCCGGTCGGTGCGCGCCTCGCTGGGGCGACGCTGCTTGTCCCAGGGCCCGGTGCCGACGTCGATCCAGTAGCGGCCCTCCCCGGCCTCCTGCGCGGCGTCACGGTCGTGGTCCTTCGAGGTCAGCGGCAGCCCCAGGAGCCAGTCACCGTCACGGCCGATCAGCAGGACGGGGCGGTCCTTGCCCTTGCGGTGGTCCTCCTCGAACGTCACCCAGGTCCACACCACCTCGCCGGGGTCGGCCTCGTCCCCGGGTCGGGGGGAGTAGTCCATCGTGAGCGGGCCGCTGAAGTCGCCGGGGTAGGCCCTCGACAGCGGCGGGGGTTGGCGCACGGCCCGGGGTCGCAGCGGACGATCACCCTGCCGGGTGGAGGGCTTGCGGCGATCGGTGTCCTGCAGGCGCCGGTCGAGGGCCTCGCCCAGCTTCGTGCGGAAGGTGTGGGTCAGCTGGCGCAGGGTGGGCATGGCGGCGTGATCACTCCCCTGCGTAACGCGGCAGTCGTCCGTAGGTGACCTTCTCGAAGTGCTTCGGGTGGCGGGGTTCCTCGGCGCGGAACGCGGCCCACCGGTCGAAGTAGCCGCTGACCGGGCGCAGCCACAACACCGCGGTGCCGGCGGCGACCAGTGCGATCGCTGGCAGTGCCCAGTTGTTCAGCAGGATCGTGAGCAGGCTGATGACCACCGACACGACGCTGGCGATGCGGCTCCACCGGTGCCCGTTCCAAGCCTGCATGGCGGTGATCGCCGGGGCGGCGACCACGGCGGCGGCCACCAGTGCGAGCACGCACACCCAGACCACCGACTGCCACGACCCCGGACGAGGTTCGGTCCAGGTCAGCAGCCGGGCGGAGGCATGGAAGTTGGTGATGTTGATGGCGTCCCACCAGAACTTGCCGAAGGCCACCGCGACCACCGCCGAGGCGGCGTACAGCAGCCCCGCGCCGAGCAGCATCACCGGGTGGCGTCGGGGCTGGCCGGTGGCTTCGCTGATGTCCAGCAGGGTCTCGGTCTCGTCCAGCGGGGGTAGGGTCGCGATGACCTTCTTGCCGTCGGGTCCGGTCGGAGCCACCTGCGGGGCCATCGGCTGGCCGGGGTACTGCTGGGGCTGCGACGGGGAGGGGTACTGGGCGGGCTGCTGGGCGCTGGGCTGCGATTGGGGGCTGGGGTGGAATGCCGCGCTCGGCTGGGGGGCCGGGCTCGCGGGCTGGGGCGCGCCGGCGCGATGGGTCGGCTGGTCGTCCGCGGATGGCTGCAGCCACGGGGTGCCCTGTCGGCTCATCGGCCACCTTTCGTCCGACCCAGGTTTCTCGTCCACACTACCCGGGCTGCGGCCCAACGCGTCGGACGACGGTCGCTGGACGCCGGTCCGGTGGTGGGGCAACCGCGGCTAGCCTGACGTGCGTGAACCAGACGCACGCCGAGACCATCACCCTTCCGACCGCCACGCTTGCGACGGTGTCGTCCGAGCCGCACCCGACCCGCGAGCAGGCGCCCCGCTGGACGGCGGTGGTCTTCGACCTCGACGGCACCCTGGTCAACACCCTGGAACTGATCGTCTCGGCCTTCCAGCACGCGCACGAACGCGTCGCCGGTGAGCACGTCGACCCCGAGACGGCGAAGTCGTGGATGGGCCGCTCGCTGCTGGACATCTTCGGCGACGGACCCGGAGCCGAGGCGCTGCTGAACGCCTACCAGGAGTTCAACCTGGCCAACCTGGAAACCCTGCAGCACAGCTACGACGGCGTGGTGGAACTGTTGAAGGAACTGTCGACCTGCGGCGTCAAGGTCGGTGTGGTCACCTCGAAGGGACGCGACGAGGCCGCCCGTTCGGTGGCCGCCGCCGGCCTGACGGGGCTGCTCGAACTGACCACCACCTTGGAAGAGACGGTGCTGCACAAGCCGCACCCGGACCCGATCCACCACGCCCGCCGCAAGCTCGACGCCGGTGACGAGCCCACGGTCTACGTGGGCGACGCCATCTGGGATGTGCGGGCCGCCGCCGCTGCCGGCATCGACCAGGTCGCGGTTGCCTGGGGCGCCAGCACCGCCGAGGCACTGGCCGCCGAGAACCCCAGCCACGGCGTCGTGCACACGGTGGACGAACTGCGCGACCTGCTGCTCGGATAGCCCCTCGTCCGGGCCCCCAACCCCCAAACCCACCTACCTGCCCCTGAACGGTGCACTTGCCCCCGTTCCGGAACGGGGGCAAGTGCACCGTTCTAGGGCAATTGGCGGTTTGGGCAGCCCGGGTGGGAACAAGAAAATGGGCCCGGACGACCGGGGTGACTCCCGGCCGACCGAGCCCATTCCTTCAGGCGGTCAGCGAACCCGACGGGCTCAGCGCATCGTGCCCTCGTTGATGTACTTGGTGTGCCAGCTCAGGGCGGTGGCCAGGTCGTGCGGGGTGTGGTGGCCGTTGGCCAGCTTCTCCGCCCGGGCGACGTACTCCTTGAGCGGTTCCTTGTAATCGGGGTGTGCACAGTTCTCGATGATCACCTTGGCGCGCTGGCGAGGGGCCAGGCCACGCAGGTCGGCCAGGCCCTGCTCGGTGATGATCACGTCGGTGTCGTGCTCGGTGTGGTCGACGTGGTTGACCATCGGGACGATGCACGAGATCGCGCCGCCCTTGGCGGTCGAGGGGGTCACGAAAGCGGCGAAGTAGCCGTTGCGGGTGAAGTCACCCGAGCCACCGATGCCGTTCTGCATCCGCGAGCCCATCACGTGGGTGGAGTTCACGTTGCCGTACAGGTCGGCCTCGATCAGGCCGTTGCAGGCGATGACACCCATGCGGCGGATCAGCTCGGGGTGGTTCGAGACGTCCTGCGGGCGCAGGATGATCAGGTCACGGTACTTCTTGGCCTCGTCGTTGACCTTCTTGGCGTAGTCGGGCGACAGCGAGAAGGCGGTGGCCGAGGCGACGGTCAGCTTGCCCGAGTCGAGCAGGTCGACCATGCCGTCCTGGATGACCTCGGTGTACGAGGTGATCTGCTCGAAGGGGCCCTCGAGCAGGCCGGCGAGCACGGCGTTGGCGATGTTGCCCACACCCGACTGGAGCGGCAGCAGGTTCTTCGGCAGGCGTCCCTGCTTGACCTCGTTGCCGAGGAAGTCGAGGAAGTGACCGGCGATCGCCTTCGAGTCATCGTCGAGCGGCTTGAAGGGGGAGTTGCGGTCGCCGGCATCGGTGACGATGACGGCGATGATCTTCTCGGGGTCGACCGACAGGGTCTTGGAACCGATCCGGTCCGAGGGCGAGGTCAGCGGGATGGGAACCCGGTTCGGGGGCAGCGCGCCGATCTCGGAGTAGATGTCGTGCATGCCGAACAGGTCGACCGACTGCCATTCGTTGACCTCGAGGATCACCTTTTCGGCGTGCTCCAGGTAGGTGCGGTTCATGCCCACCGAGGACGAGGGGACGAGCTCACCGTCGGCGGTGATCGAGGAAACCTCGATGACGGCGACGTCCAGCTTGCCGAGGAAGCCCTGCGAGACCTGGGGGCCGACGTGGGAGAGGTGGATGTCCTGGTAGTAGGCAGTGCCCTTGTTGATGGCCGAGCGCATCGCCGGGTCGGACTGGTAGGGCATGCGGTAGGACACGCCACCGGTCTCAGCCAGTTCACCGTCGAGTTCGGGGGCGGTCGAGGCGCCGGTCCAGACACCGATCTGGAACTCCTCGCCACGGCCGTGGGCTTCCTTGATCTTCTCGGCCAGGGCCACCGGGAACTCCTTCGGGTAGCCCGAACCCGTGAATCCGCTGAAGCCGAGGTTCATCCCGTTCTTGATCAAACCGGCTGCGTCGCTGGCCGACATGATCTTCTGACGGAACTTGTCGCTGGCGATCCGTTCTGACATCGCGTTTCCTCCTTGAAGGGGTGAGGCCAGCCCAGCTTCCTTGCTGACCGGCTTGCACGTCTGAGGCTACCCTCTCAGGCAGTGCCGGGTGCGCTCAGGGTCTCAGCTTTGAACAGCCCGGTGAACAATCACGAAACGGCCAGCTGCAGGTACCCGAGAGCGGCATCCAACCGGGGGAAGCTGATGGTCGCACCGGCCTGCGCGGCGGCCGCCGGTTTCGCACAGTAGGCGATGCCCAGGCCGGCGACCGCCATCATGTCCAGGTCGTTCGCGCCGTCGCCGATCGCCACGCACTGGTCGGGACTCGCCCCGACCTGCTCGGCGAACTGCCGCAGGAACCGGGCCTTGGCGGCCCGGTCGACGGTGGCGCCGACGGTTCGTCCGGTCAGCACCCCGTTGTCGACCTCGAGCACGTTCGCCGCGGCGAAGTCGACCCCGGCCACCTCGCCCAGCTTGCTGACGATCTCGATGAACCCACCCGAGACCAGCGCCACCCTGCTGCCGGCCTCGTGCAGCGCGCTGACCAGTTCGAGCGCGCCGGGGGAGTAATGGATCTGCGCGCGCACCTCGTCGAGGGCACCCACGGGCAGCCCCGCCAGGGTCGCGACCCGCAGCGCCAGCGCCTCACCGAATTCGAGCTCGCCGCGCATGGCGCGTTCGGTGATCTCGGCGACGTGCTCACCGGCGCCGGCGACCTCGGCCAGCAGGTCGATGGACTCCTCCTGGCAGAAGGTGGCATCGACGTCACAGACCACCAGCCGCGGCGGGTTGGCCGCCAGCCAGCCGCTCACCCGACCGTGGTCGGCCAGCGGGTGGTCAGCGGCGGCCGAACCCGGCTCGGCGTCGGCCGCCCATCCCCACTCGTGGGCCCGGGCGTGGGGCAGGTCGGCCGGGGGCAGTCCCGGGCCGATCCGGACGACGCGTTCGGTCTGTGGTTGCTGCTGGTCAAGCGACATGGCCCCCAGCCTAGGCCGTGCGCCCGCGCAGCACGTCGGGTCAGCGGCGCAGCCGAGACACCGTGTAGCCGGGGTCCTGGGCGATGACCTCGGCCCGCCCGTGGCGGCGCAACTGCCGCAGCCACGGCAGGTGAGAGTTGTGGACGAGCCACAGTTCGCCACCGGGGACGAGCCGCTCGGCGGCCAGGTCGATCATCGTTTCAGTTGCGGTTGAGTCCTTGGCGACACCGGCGTGGAAGGGCGGGTTGCTGATCACCAGGTCGAGCCCGTCGAGACCGGCCAGCAGTGCGTTGCCGTCGGCCCAGTGGGTGGTGGCATCGATACCGTTGGCGGCCAGGGTCAGCCGGGTGGCCTCGGCCCCCGCCCAAGACAGGTCGACGGCGTCCAAGGTTGCCGTGGGCAGCCGGCGGCCCAGCGCGGTGGTGAGCAACCCGGCGCCGGACCCCCAGTCGAGCACCCGGCCCGGGCCCGACGCGACGACCTGGTCGAGCTGCTGCAGCAGCAGGCGGGTGCCGGGGTCGAGCCGCCCCGAGGCGAAGGTGCCGCCGTGGCGCGCGGTCCGGGTGACCTGCCCGGGGTCGTCCCCGGGCAACTCCAGGTCACGCCAGCGCGGCCAGCGCGCTCCCGGACGATCGGCGGCCGCCGGCTGCGGATCGCTGCCGTGCAGCACGCGGGACTTGTCGCGTCCGAGACTGGCCCGCACGGCCCCGAAGTGGCGCCCGATCACCTGATTCATGGTCGGGTGCAGGTGCCTGGTGCGGGCCCCGGCCACGAAACTGCCACCGGCGCCGGCGACCCAGGCGCACCACTGGTCGAGTTCGTCCAGGTCGCGGGGCAGCCGCGCCCAGGCGACGTCGAGGTCCGGCAGGTCGTCTTCGGGGGTGACGCGCTCGACCCCGTCGGGCAGTTGCACGTGGTCAAGGGCCGAGTCGCAGAACGCCAGCACCCGGGCCCCGGCGGCCAGGGCGTGCTCGGCCAGCGGCACCGAGCCGATCACCAGCACGACCGCACCGGCAGCAGCCGCGACCGGGGACTCGTCGGCGACCAGGCGGTCGACGGGGTCGGTCAGCGCGGACTCGGGCACAGCCAAACCTTAAGGGCGGGTGCAGGCAATACAGCACCACTTGCCCAAATGCCCCTGTGTACGGTGAAAATGGAGGAGGTGCCCAGTGTGGGCGCACCCCGTGAGAGGAACCGACATGCAGCAATACGCCGCTTGGCGCGCCACCTACACCCCTGGTCGCTGGGTCGTCCTGGCCGGGCCAAGCTCGTTGGTGGTGTTGCAGCCGGCTCCTGCCAAGGCCTCCACACTGCTGAACTCCATCTGGGACCGGGTTGTCGAGTCCAGCTCGATCGAGCACCTGCTCTCGCAGCTGGCCGCCCACGGCGCCGACAAGATGCCGAACTTCGCCGCCTTCTTCTGGACCGGCGACCAGATGCACTCGCTCGTGCGGGGCAGCCTGCGCCTGGTCGACCTGACCAACGGCGAGGTCGTCAACCACGGTGAGGACGTGGTTTCCTGGCGCGAGGCGACGATCACCAGTCGCCTGGTTCGCCTCGACATGGAGGAGGTCGACCAGGACACCGTGCTGCAGCTGCCGCTCATGGTCGGTGCCGTCACCGCCTCGGCGATCGTGCTCGATGCCACCGCGACCACCCGCGCGGTCTTCCCCGCAGCGCTGGAGGGCGCCGAGGCCGCTGACGACGGCCCCGAGATCGCCGCGCTGGCGCCGGTGATCCCCATCGGCGGTGCCCCCGAGGAGGAGCCCGCCCACATCCCGGTGGCGCCGCCCCCGGCCCCTGCACCCGTGACGGACGAACCGGTCGGCGAGCCCGAGCCGGTCTTCGACGCCGAACCCGTGGTCGAGGCTGAGCCGGTGCACGAGCCCGAGCCGGTCGCTGAGCCTGAACCGGTCGCTGAGCCTGAACCGGTCGTCGATACCGAGCCGGCGGTGGAGGCCGAGCAGGTGGGTCTTGAAGAGGAGCCCGCCCTCGAGCAACCCGCCCAGGACCTGCCGAGCGAGCCCGTCCAGGTCGAGGCGGACGAGTGGACCGATGCCCCCGCCCCCGACTTCAGCCCCCACGAGCAGGCCGTCGACGAGGAACCCGAGGTGGAGGAGTTCCACTCCGAAGGGGTCGGCCTGCCCGATGACGTCCCGGTGACCGACGATCCCGAGGACGAGGTCCGCAGCTTCGAGGGAGCCGACCCCGGTGCGGGCATTTTCGGCGGCCGTTTCGCCGAGGACGAGCAGGACCCCGCCCCCCAGCCCGAGCCGGAACACCAGCCCGAACCCGAGCCCGCGGGCATCGAAGCCTTCCAGGAGCCCGAGGTCGGCCCCGCCGACTCGCTTGCCGGTGAACTTGCCGGGGGACTGGCCGCGGGTGCCGTGGCGGCCGAGCCGCTCGCCGTGCAGCCGCCCGCCCCCCAGCCGCCTGCCTCGCAGCCGTCGGCCGCCGGCCGCTACGCCGAGGAGCCCGGCCAGTACGGGCAGCCGCAGGGTTACGGTCAGCAGCCGGGCCAGGGTCAGCAGGGCCAGTACGGCCAGCAGCCCGGGCAGCCGCAGGGTTACGGTCAGCAGCCGGGCCAGCCCCAGCAGGGCTATGGCCAGCCGCCGCAGGGCCAGCCCGGGCCGTACGGGCAGCAGCCCGGTCAGTACGGACAGCCCCCGCAAGGCCAGCAGGGTCAGTACGGCCAGCAGCCGGGCCAGGGCTACGGCCAGCAGGGACAGGGGGGCCAGTACGGGCAGCAGCCCGGTCAGTACGGCCAGCCTTCCCAGGGCTATGGACAGCAGCCAGGCCAGCCCCCGCAGGGTTACGGCCAGCAGCCGGGCCAGCCCCCGCAGGGTTACGGCCAGCAGCCGGGCCAGCCCCCGCAGGGTTACGGCCAGCAGCCGGGCCAGCCTCCCCAGGGTTACGGCCAACCCCCGCAGGGCCAACAGCCCGGCCAGCCTCCGCAGGGCTACGGGCAGCAGCCCGGCCAGCCCCCGCAGGGCTACGGCCAGGCCCAGCAGCCGCCGGCGCCCAGCAACCCCTACGCCCTTCCCGGTGGCCTGGGTGGGCTGTTCAAGCGCAACAAGGACAGTGGGGACCAGCAGCAGAACCCCTACCAGGGCCAGCAGCGCCAGGCCGGTGACAATCCCTACGCCGCCCAGGCGCCGTCACACCAGAACCCCTACGCGCTGCGCAACCCCGACTACCAGCGCCAGCCCCAGCATTCCGACCCCCAGCAACCGCAGCAGGGCCAGCCGCCGCAGCAGCCGGGGTTCCAGCAGTCGCCATGGGCCCCGCCGGAGCACCAGCAGCCCGCCGGTCAGCCGTCGGCCCAGCCGCAGCCTTCCGCGCAGCCGCAGCCCTCGGCCGAGCCGCCGTCCGACCCCTGGGCGCCGCAGAAGGCCGACGATGACACAGACGGTGGCACGGTCTTCATGACCGGCATCGCGGCCACCCACAAGCCGTCCCAGCAGCAGCGCCAGGACGATTCGAACCTGATCCTCGCGTCGATGTGCGCCGCTGGCCACGCCAACCCGCCCGGCAGCCACCGCTGCCGGCTGTGCCCGGCCCCGGTGGATGCGAACAACCCGCGCCTGGTGAACCGTCCGGTGCTGGCGGTGTTGCGCTCGTCCACCGGCGAAGCCGTCGACCTCGACCTGCCCGTGGTGATCGGTCGGGCGCCTTCGGCCGACGGCCGCCCCCCGCAGACCCAGACCCTGCGGGTGCCCAGCCCCAGCCTCGACATCAGCCGCAACCACCTGTTCGTGGAGCCGCGCGACTGGAACATCGAGGTGACCGACAACTCGACCAACGGCACCCTGGTACGCCATCCGGGCGAGGATTCGGTGAGGTTGAACCAGGGTGAGACAATCACCGTGGAGGTCGGTGCCGTCATCGACCTGGGTGACGGCGTCACCCTGGAGGTCGGGCAGGCCTAGGCCGACCACCCCATCCGTTCGTCCACGACCCAGAGCCAGGTATCCGCAGGGGGACCCATCATGTCGCGAGACCGTCGTCCGGCCGGGCTGACCGCGTTCGCCGGGACGAAGGCCTTCCGGGCTGTGCGACGATTCCTGGGTCGGTTCTGGTCAACCCTGCTGGTGGGCGTGCTCGTGCTCGCCCTGGCGATCGCCGCGGTCATCAACCCCGGCTTCAAGATCGCCGACGTGCACCTGAACGAGGCGTCGATCTATGTGGTGCGCCAGGCCACCTCACTGGTCGGCAACCTGAATGTGCCCTCCGAAGAGATGGCCAACGCGGCCCTGGTCGGCGCCCAGGACTATGAGGTCATCCAGAACGCCGACCAGGTGCTGGTGAAGTCGTCGACGCCGAACCAGATCTCGTCCTACGACCCGGGCACCAACCAGATGGGCTCGCCCACGAACCTGCCGAACTCGGCCACCGTCTCGATCGGTGGCGGGGTGATGGTGGTCGCCAACCCGACCAACGGACGAGCCTGGTTCGGCCCGGTCGACGACATGCTGCGCACCGACTTCCAGCTCACCCCGGCCCAGCTCGAGGTCGGCGACGGCGGCATGGCCATCGCCACGGCCACCGGTGAGGTCATCGGGTTGAACGTCTCGACCTCCAGCCTGGTCCGCCTCCAGGCCGGCAACACCACCACCACCCCGATCCCGCTGAACATCGAACCCAGCAACGCCGGGGCGATCATGCTGAGCGCCGTCGGCAACAACGCCGTCGTCCTCGACCGGGCCACCCAGCGCATCTGGGTCGAGGGCCAGGACGACGTCTGGGACGTCGACGGCGGGTCGAACGCGCTGCTGCCCGAACCCAGCCTGACCGCCGCCGGTGGGGCAGAGGGTGCCCGGGCGGTCTACTCGACCCCGGCCGGGCTGATCGCCCTCACCAAGGACGGCCCACGCTCGCTCAGCGGGCTGATCAATGCCGCCCCCATCACCCCTCTCGTGATCGGCGACTGCGTCTACGGCGCCTTCGGTGACCAGTTCGCCAAGCGCTGCGCCGGCGCCGGCCCCATCATCCTCGAGATCCCCGGGGTGCCGGGCGGGGCCGACCTGCGCTTCGCCACCAACCGCGGTGTGGTCGTGCTGAACGACGCCAACAGCGGCTACATCTGGCTGGTCGACGACGGCATGAAGCTGATCACCGACTGGGAGGACGTCACCCCCCAGGACGAGCAGGACAACGACAACGACAACCCCGACACCCAGGTCATCAACCCCGACCGCAAGGGTCCCAACCAGGCCCCGGTGGCCCGCGACGACATGGCGCTGGCCGCCCGCGAGGGCCGCTCGACGATCCTGCCGGTGCTCGACAACGACTACGACCCCGACGGTGACCTGCTGTCGGTGCTGGGCCCCCCGACCGTCACCGGTGGGCCCACGTTCCAGCTCGTCAACGGCGGGTCCGGGCTGCAGGTGACCATCCCCGAGGGCCACACCGGCGCCATCGACTTCAGCTACTCCATCTCCGACGGACGTGGGAAGTCGGCGACCGCGAACGCCCGCGTCACGGTGCTGCCCGCCGACCAGGGCGCCTCGAACCAGCCGCCGTTCCACCTGCGGCCCGAGGAGAAGCTCACCATCGCCCAGCTGCAGAAGGGCACCAAGCGGGCGCTGCTCGACTGGCGTGACCCCGACGGTGACGACCTGGTCCTGGTCGACGCCCGGCTGGAGGGCACCGAGGACGAGGTCACCTTCACCGCCGACGGCACCATCACCTTCCAGGACGTCGGCAAGACCACCGGCACCAAGACGGTCAAGCTCAAGGTCTCTGACGGTGTCGCGATCACCGAAGGGGAACTGGTCGTCGAGGTGCTGGCCGGGCGGGTCGCCCCACCGATCGCCAACGGCGACTTCTACAACGCCACCGTCGGGACCGACCTCGTGCTGGACCCGCTGGCCAACGACCAGGGCGTCAACCTGACCCTGCGCGAGGTCAGCCTCGAGGGTGCCGAGACCCAGGAGGTCTCGTTGGTGCCGAACTACCACGAGAACACGATCACCTTCAACGCCTCGGCGCCGGGCATCTATTACCTCGTCTACACCGTCTCGAACGGACCGGTGTCCACCGGCCTGATCCGGGTTGACGTGCGAGGTGTCTCGAAGCAGAACAACCGGCCGGTCGCCGCCCGTGACGTGGTGCTGCTGCCGCCGGGCGGCAGTGTGCTGGTCGACCCGTTGGCCAACGACTTCGACGCCGACGGTGATGTGCTGGTCATCCAGTCCTTCGACGCCCCGCCGGAGTTGAAGGTCGAGATGCAGAACCGCCACCTGCTGACCATCAGCGCCAACCGCACCCCCGATCGTCCGGTGACCATCACCTACTGGATCTCGGACGGCACCACCACCGCCCCCGGCACGATCGTGGTCGTGCCCACCCAGATGGCCGGCTCCCAGGCGCCCGAGGCGAACGTGGACGAGGTCAAGGCCAGGGCCGGCAGCATCGTCACCATCCCCGTGCTGGACAACGACACCTCCCCGATCGGGTTGGACCTCAAGGTCACCCGCATCGTCGAGGGCCCCCGCGACCGGGCCTGGATCGACGGGGACAAGGTCCGGGTCGCGGTGCCCAGCGGCAACGCCTCGGCATCGATGTCGGTCACCTATGAGGTCGCCGACGCCGACGGGCGCACCGCCTCGTCGGTGATCAACATCACCATCGTCTCGCCGGACGCCCAGAACGAGGCGCCGACCCCGCGGATGATCGAGGCGCGGGTGCTGCAGGGCACCACCACGCGCATCCTGGTCCCGATGGACGGCATCGACCCCAACGGTGACCCCGTCCGACTGGTGGGCCTGGGCAGTGGCCCGCACCTGGGCCGGGTCGTCCAGGTGGGGGAGAAGTACCTGTCCTACGAGGCGTTCCCGAACTCCCAGGGCACCGACGTGTTCCGCTACACCGTGGTCGACTCCCACGGTGCCACCGCCACCGGTGAGATCCGGGTGGGCATCGCCCCCCAGATCGGCGGCAACACCCCGCCGACCACCGGCGATGACATCATCCGGGTCAAGCCGGGGGCGTTCGTGACCCTGCCGCTGCTGGTCAACGACCTCGACATGGACGGCGACAACATCGGCTTCGTCGAGGAGGACGCCATCGACCTGCCCTTCGACACCGAGATCGTCAACGGCAACTCCATCCGCTTCACCGCACCGACCGAGCCCGGCACCTACTCGGGCAAGTACTACGTGCGCGACTCGGCCAACACCCTGGGCAACGGCAACATTTCGGTCATCGTGGACGAGAACGCCCCGCCGCTGGCGCCGGTGGCCGTCGACGACATGGTGGCGCCCGAAACCGTCGTCGACAAGGAGTACGTCGACATCGAGGTGCTCAAGAACGACTACGACCTCGACGCTGACATCAGTGCGGTCACCGTGACCCTGCCGATCTCCGTAGACGGCGTGAGCGTGGTCGAGACCACCGGGGCCGTGCGCATCCCGGTGAAGGACTCCACCCAGCAGGTGCAGTACACGATCACCGACGCCGACGGCGGCTCGGCCACCGCGGTGATCACGCTGCCGGGCCGCAACGACCTGCGCCCCACCCTCAAGGACGACAGCCCCCTGACAGTCACTGCGGGCGAGCGCGTCGTCCTCGAACTGAACCAGCTGGTGGCCGGCACCAACGGACGACCGGTCAAGCTCGTCTCGGCCGACCGGGTGTACTACACCACCGGCACGATGATCCCCTCACCGCAGAAGCTGGAGTGGACCCCGGCCCTGGAGTACTCGGGCCCGGCGGCGGTGGTCTTCGAGGTCTCCGACGTCGTGCCCGACGGCGACAAGACCGCCCGCAGCGCCCACATCTCCATCCCGGTCGAGGTCAAGCCCGCCCCGAACCTGACCGACAACCCGGACGAGGAGAAGAAGCTCGTCCAGATGCCGCCCGAACTGATCGGCGCCGAACCGGTGCTCGAGGTGGGCGCCGGTGAGGGCGAGACCCGCATCGACCTGCGCAGCTTCTTCCGTGACCCCAACGGTGATGAGTTCCGCTTCGAACGCTGGAACAAGACCTCGGGCGAGGCGAACCTGACCTGGCGGGCGATGACCGACCAGCAGAGCCTGATCTATGCCCAGGCCGACGTCACCGCCCAGCCCGGCTCGACGGCGGTGCTCTCTGGCCGGGTGCTCGACATCCACGGCAACGACCGACCCGTGACCGTCACCCTGCGGGTGGTGCCCTCGACGCGGCCGCTGCCGACCGCGGTCACCGACCTGGTGCCCGACGCGAACGCCGGCAGCCCCCGCAGCGTCAATGTGCTGGCCAATGACAAGTCGAACCTGCTCACCGACACCAAGCTGACCCTGATCAGCGCCCGTCCGCTGGGTGCCGGCTCGGCCAAGGTCGAGGGTGACTCGGTCGTGGTGACCCCGCCCGAGGGCTACGTGGGCGACATGACCGTCGAGTACACCATCGGTGATGCCACCAACGACCCGAACCGGCGCAGCACCGGCCGCATCGTCCTGACCGTGCGCTCGAAGCCGGGTGTGCCCGGGGTGCCGCGTGAGGTCGCGGTGGGCGACGGGTACGTGACGCTGCAGTGGACCGATGGCGCCGCGAACGGCCTGCCGATCCTGTCGCGGACCCTGCGGGTCACCCGCGCCGAATCGGGTGGGACGAGCAAGTCGGTGGAGTGCTCGTCGAACACCTGCACCATCGACGGGTTGGCCAACGGCAAGCAGTACTGGTTCCAGGTCACCCAGACCAATGAACTGGGCAGCGCCGAGTCGGCCGAGTCGGCACCCTCGAAGCCCGACGTGGTCCCCGAGATCATGGGGCAGCCGACGGTCAAGTTCGGCAACGGCCAGCTGACCATCTCGTGGCCCACCGGCGTCAGCCGCGGCAGCCCGATCACCGAGTACCGACTCACCATGCAGAGCGGTGGGTCGGCGGCACCGGTGGTGGTGACCGCCCCATCCACCAGCTACACCTGGACCGGGCTGACCAATGAGACCGACTACACCTTCACCGTCGCCGCCAAGAACGAGGTGGGCTGGTCGAAGGCTGAGTCGACCGCCTCGGTGCCCGAACACCCCACCGGGCCGCCGCAGGCCGCCACCAACGTGGTCGGCATCGACGCCGGCTACGGCATCGGCCGACACCTCAAGGTCGAGTGGGACCGTGCCCCGGCCGGCAAGGACCCGATCCTGCGCTACGACGTGTACGCCACCCGGGTCAGCAACGGCCAGCGGGTGCAGGTGGCCACGGTGGACGCTGACAACCCGCTGTCAATCATCTGGAACGGCGCCGAGAACGACGTCGAATACCAGTTCAGCGTGGTCGCCTGGAACCGTGGTCCCGACGCCGGCGCGGAATCGGCCAAGTCGGCCCCGGTGGCTGCCTTCGGGGCCCCGAACACCCCCTCGGGGGTCAACATCAGCGCCGGTGACGGGTCGCTGTTCCTGACCAGGGGTGACCCCTCCCAGCCGCAGGTCACCCACTACGACGTGGAGGTCTACGAGACCTACTCCGGCCGGAAGGTCGGCGACTACAAGGACGTCAAGGTCGGTGAGCAGATCCCCGGCACCTACACCAACGGCACCAGGTACTACGCCCGGGTGAAGGCGTGGAACAAGACCAAGAGCTCCGACTGGGGCGGCACCAACTCGGCGACCCCCATCGGCGCACCCACCTCGCCGTACTGGGAGAACCAGGGTGACGCGCGTCCCGGTGACGGCGCCAAGCGCAGGGTGTCGTGGAAGATGCCCGACGCGAACCTGCAGGGCAACAGTCGTGACCAGGTCACCATCCAGTACCGCGTCAACGGCGGCGGGTGGAACACCGTGCCGGAGGTGCAGAACTACGGCAGTGCCGGCGGTGGCCAGATGGGCAACATCGACATCAGCACCGATGGCGCCAACGCCACTGTCGAGGTGCGGGCCGTCAGCGCCGACCACGGGGCCTCACCTGCTGCCTCGATCACGGTGACCCCGCCGCTGTCGATGAGCCTGTCGGGCACCACTTTGACGGTGCGCACCAACGACACGGGCGGTCAGCTGCGGTGCTCGGTCGGCGACCCCTTCCCCATCAACAATGAGCAACTGGGCAGCACCGACTCCTTCACCGTCGAGCACAAGGATGCCGGGGCCACCCCGGCACCCGGCGGGCCGTACACGGTGAACCTCTCCTGCAGCCGCCTGGGGTCGACCTACACCCTGACCAAGAGCCTCGGCAGTTAGCCCGACCACCCGGTCCCCGGACCCCGATCCCCATCCCCGTCAACGACGCAACCAGGAAAGACAGACATGGCCATCACCCCCGACCAGGTGCACTGGTTCTCCGACACCTTCGCCAACGTGGTCCGCAACGTCGAGCGGGTCATCATCGGCAAGACCGAGGCGATCCGCCTGGCCGTCACCTGCCTGGTCGCCGAGGGTCACCTGCTGCTCGAGGACTACCCGGGCACCGGCAAGACCACCCTGGCCCGGGCGTTGGCGCAGAGCGTCGAGGGCACCTCCTCGCGCATCCAGTTCACCCCTGACCTGCTGCCCTCCGACGTCACCGGCGTGACCATCTTCGACCAGAAGACCGGCCAGTTCGAGTTCCACCAGGGCCCGATCTTCGCCTCGGTCGTGCTGGCCGACGAGATCAACCGCGCCTCACCCAAGACCCAGTCCGCGCTGCTGGAGGTCATGGAGGAGAACCGGGTCACCGTCGACGGGAAGTCGTACTCGGTGGGCCAGCCGTTCATGGTGATCGCCACCCAGAACCCGATCGAGCAGGCCGGCACCTACAAGCTGCCCGAGGCCCAGCTCGACCGCTTCCTGATGAAGACCACCCTGGGCTACCCCGACCGCGACGCGACGCTGCGCATCCTCTCGGCCGGTGGCACCCGTCCCCGCTCGGCCGCGCTGCCGGCCGTGATCACCAGCCAGGCCGTCTCCGAGATGAGCCAGTTGGCGGCCTCGGTGCACATCGAGCCGTCGGTGCTGGACTACATCGCCCGACTGGTCGAGGCCACCCGTGAGGCCGAGGACGTGCAGCTCGGCGTCTCCATCCGTGGCGCGCTGGCGCTGGTGCGCACCTCCCGGGTGTGGGCCGCCTCGCAGGGTCGCCACTTCGTCGTGCCCGACGACATCAAGATGCTCGCCGTGCCCTGCCTGGCCCACCGCATCATCATCGACGCCGAGTCGGAGTTCAACGGCATCACCCAGGTCGACGTGATGGCGCGGGTGATCGGCACCGTCCAGCCCCCGACCGAGCGTGCCTCTGCATGACGACCCTGGCACCACCCCCCGGTGGACCCGGCGCCCCCACGGCGCCGGGCGGCCCCGACGTGCCCAAGGGGGCCGGTGGGGACGACCTCCGCTGGGAGGCCCCGCCGCCGGTGGCCGACCCGCGGCTGAACCTGCGTGAGCTGGCGCTGCGCATCCACCGGGTGGTGGGCCTCAGCCCCGCCGGCTGGGTGGCACTGGCCGCAGCCCTGGTCACCCTGGTCGGGTTCCTCACCCTGCACTGGGTCGAACTGCTCTACATCACGGTGATGCTGTTCGGGCTGGTGGTCGTGGCCCTGCTGTTCACCCTGGGCCGCCCCCGCTACGACGTCACCCTCGAACTGCGCGACCAGCGGGTCATCGTCGGTGAGGACGCCGCCGGGCACCTCGGGGTGCGCAACACCGCCCACCGGCGCTCCTTCCCCTCCCGGCTAGACCTGCCCGTCGGCCAGGAGGCCGCCAGCTTCGCCATTCCCACCATGGCTGGTGGGGCATGGCACGAGGAGCAGTTCGAGATCCCGACCCGGCGTCGCGGCGTCGTCCCGATCGGGCCGGCCCGATCGGTGCAGGGCGACCCCTTCGGGTTGTCCGGGCGCCCCACCGACTGGACCCAGATCATCGAGCTGTTCGTCCACCCCCGCACGGTCAACCTGCCGGGGCGACAGACCGGCTTCATCCACGACCTCGAGGGGCACGCCTCCAGCCACCTGACCGTCAGCGACATGAGTTTCCATGCGCTGCGGGAGTACGTGCCCGGGGACGACCGGCGCCACATCCACTGGCGTTCCTCGGCCCGCACCGGGCAGCTGATGGTGCGCCAGTTCGAGGAGACCCGGCAGTCGCGGGTCGCGCTCGCGCTCGACACCGCGGCCGGCAGCTACCTCGACGAGGACGAGTTCGAACTGGCGGTCAGCGTGATCGGTTCGGTCGCCGTGCAGTGCATCCGGGAGGAGAACCCGCTCGCGCTGATGACCACCGTCGACGTGCTGCCGGCCGTCAGCCCCATGCGCGCCCTCGACGAATTGTGCCGGGTCGACACCCACCCCCGCGGCAGCATCTTCGACCTGGTCACCGCGGTGACCCAGCGGGAGCCGGCTGCCTCGATCGTGATCCTCGCCACCGGCTCGACGGCCGGCATCGACCGGGTGCGCCGGGCGGTCGCCAACTTCGACGTGGACACCCGCGTCGTCGCCGTGGTGGTCGACCCCAGCACCTCCCTGTCGGTGCGCACCGTCTCGAACGTGACCATGGTGCGGGTGCCGTCGTTGGCCGAGCTGGCCCGAGCGATGCGGCAGGCCATGCGATGAGCGAAGAACCCCAGGAAACGGTGCGTCGTTCCCGCCGGATGCGCCGCCAGGACGCCCCGGCCGGCGCCGCCCAGAACGCCCAGCCCCAGAACGCCCAGGGTCCGCAGACCCGGGGTGGGCCGCGTCGTGGGATGCCCGCCGGTGCCCCCGCGCAGGGGCACGCCCCCGGCCTGACCGGCAGCGAGGCCGCCACCACCCGCCGCGCGCGCCTCGGCGCCCCCGACCCGGCTGCGGTCGCGATGACCCCCACCCCCCGCAAGCGCCGCCTGCGGCTCGAACGCCAGGTCGACAACCGCACCCCGTTCACCCGGCTGCGCGGACGCTCCGCCGCCCTGTGGTTGGCGCTGGACGCCTCGGCCGTGCTCGTCCTGCTGGCGCTGCTGGTGATCGGCTTTGAACCCACCTACGGCACCGCCTGGTTGTGGGTCACCGTGCTCGGTGGCGGTGTCCTCGGCATGCTGCTCGGCTGGCTCAGCTGGAAGTTCCGGCTCGGCCCCGGTGCGGTGTCACTGGGTGCGGTGGCCGGCTGGTTCCTCTTCGGCGGCATCCTGGCGATGCCCAGCACACTCCAGTTCGGGGTGGTGCCGACCCTGCGGACCCTGCGCGGCCTGGTCACCGGGCCGGTCACCGCCTGGAAGGGCATGCTGACCCTGGAACCCCCGATCGGGGAGACCTGGAACCTGCTGACCGTGCCGCTGCTGCTGGCCGTCCTGGTCGGCCTCGGGGCCATGCTGATCAGCCTGCGCAGCCATCGTCCCGCACTGGCCTGGCTGCCCGGTGCTGCCGCCTTCGGCGCCGCCTGGGCCCTGGGCACCCAGGTCACCCGCTGGCCGGTGTGGGTCGCGATCGCCACGGTCGCGGTCATCCTGCTGTGGACCAGCCAACGCCGTCGGGTGCTGCGCGAGACGCTGGTGCGCCAGCGCCGCCGGATGCACCCGATCACCCTGCTGATCGGGGCCGTCGTGCTGGGGCTCGTGGCGGCCGGTACCTGGCTGGTCGCGCCCCGGCTGCAGTCCGAACAGGCCCGTTTCACGGCTCGCTCGCTGGTCGCCTCGCCGCTCGACCTGCAGCGGTACCCCTCGCCCCTGCAGACCTTCCGCGGTTCCCATTCCCTGCACGACGCCGACGTGATGTTCACCGTCTCCGGCCTACCCGAGGGAGCGGTCGTCCGGTTGGCCACGATGGACACCTACAACGGGTTGACCTACAACGTCACCAACTCCAACTCCCCGGTGCCGGGCCCCGCCTTCACCCGGATCGGTGCCCGGGTCGCCCCGCTCTACGAGGGCAGCGAGGCCGAGGTCGTGGTGACCATCAACCAGCAGACCGGCGTGTGGCTGCCCACGGTCGGGCAGACCACGTCCGTCGTCTTCGGTGGCCCCAGAGCGGTGCTGCTGGCCGACACCTTCTACTACAACCGCGGTTCCGGGACGGCGCTGACCACCAGCGGCCTGCAGCCCGGCGACCAGTACTCGATGAAGGTGGTCATCCCGCAGCAGCCGTCCGAGGAGCAGATCAGGGCAGCCAACGCCGGCAACTACGAGCTCAGCGAGGCCGAGGGCATTCCCGACCTGCTGCGCGAGCAGGCGCTGGGCTGGACCGAGGGTGCCACCACCAAGGGTGAGGCGGCGCTGCAGCTGGTCACCATGCTGCGCACCGGCTACTACTCCAACGGCCAGGACGAGCAGACCCCGTCGCTGTCGGGGCACAGCTCCGACCGGCTGCGCACCCTGCTGGTCAACCCGCTCGAGATGGTTGGCGACGAGGAGCAGTACGCCGTCACCATGGCGCTGATGGCCCGCTCGCTGAGCATCCCGGCCAGGGTGGTCCACGGTTACCAGGTGCCCGAGGGCGGTTCCGGTGAGGTTCGTGGACGAGACGTCCGCGCCTGGCCCGAGTTGTTCCTGTCCGGCCTGGGCTGGGTGCGGTTCGACCCGACCCCCGACCACGACCGGGTGCTGACCACCAAGGAGGACCCCTCCCCGCCGCGTCCTCGTCCGCATGTCGACAACCCGCCGCCGCCCCCGAAGCGTCCCGAGAAGCTGCCCAACGACAACAACCTGCCCGCGAACACCGGTGAACGCCCGATCACCCCGCCCTCGATCGACTGGCGCCGGGTGGGCACCTGGGCGGCCATCACCCTGGTGCCGCTGCTGACCCTGGTCGGCCCGGTGGTGCTGATCCTCGGGTTGAAGGCGCGCCGCCGCAGCCACCGCAAGAACGCCCCCGAGGTGGCGAACCGGGTCGCCGGGGCCTGGTCGGAGCTGGTCGACAAGGCCCGCGACCTGGGCCAGAGCCCCACCCCGACGGCCACCCGGTCGGAACAGGCGGAATCGATGGTGCTGTCGTTCCCGGCCATGATCACCCAGGCCGACCCGATCAACCTGGCCAAACGGGCCGACACCATGGTGTTCAGCCCCGAGCAAGTCGTCGACGAGCAGGCAGCCGCCTATTGGACGACCATGAAGGAAGCCGAGAAGGGCGTGCGCAAGTCCGTCGGGTGGCGACGCTGGGCAACCTCACGGTTGTCGGTGCGTTCATTCCGCCGGTACCGCTGAGCCGTCGAGCCGACCATGGCCTAGTGTTCTGCGGGTAGGCGGACCAGCCCGACCCGGAGCCCCACGAGGCCCAGCCGAGGGTGGACTGACCGAGAAGGAGGCGACATGGCGCGGAACATGCCGAAGGGCGTGCACGTGGCCCCGTTGTTCCAGCGACTGGTGGCATGGCTCATCGACCTCTCGGTGCCGGCCCTGCTGGGTGTCCTGACGTGGTTCCTGCAGCCGCGCATCGTCAACCCCAGTGTGCTGCTCGTGGTCAGCCTCGGCATCGGCCTGCTGCAACTGGCCTGGGGCCTGCTGCTGTGGTGGGGCTACGGCACCCGCGGCGCCGGTGTCGGTTTCGCGGTGATGAAGCTGCAACTGGTCGGCATCACCGACGGCCGGCCGATCGGCTGGTGGCGCTACTTCCTGCGACAGCTGGTCTTCGGCGCGCTGGTGATGACCATCGTCGGCGGCGTGTTCCTGGTCATCTTCCTGATCATCCACCCCCGCCACCAGGGCTGGCATGACCTGGCTGGCAAGTCGGTCGCCATCAGGGCCCGCGAGAAGAGCGCCGGCAGCCGCCCCACTCGCACGGTCACCGGCCCCCGCAAGGCCCCCTCGACCACCGTGGCGCTGCCGCCGCACCTGGTCGCGAAGGCCTTCGACGGCACGAACGCCCAGGCACCCACGAGCGCCCCCGACCCCGCCGAGGTCGCCCGGCAGGCCGCCGCCTACGGTGGCCAGCAGCCCGCCCAGGGCGCACCCCAGTCGTCCGGGTGGCGGCCGCCCAGCGCCCCGGGTGCCGGCGGCTCGGCCCCCGAACCCCCGACCGGACGCAACGCTCCCGCAGGGCAGCAGCCCCCGATGGGCCAGCAGCTCCCGCAGCAGGCCCCGGCCTGGGGTGGCCCCCAGCCGCAGCAGGGACACCAGCAGCCGTTGGCCCAGCCCTACCCGCAGCCCGGCGCCCCCCTGGGCTACCAGCAGTCACCCGGGCAGCAGCAGCCCCCCACGCAGCAGCCGGCGGCACCGCAGTGGCAGCGCCCCGCGACCCCCGTCCCCGATGCCGGCGAAACGCAGGTGCGGGCGCGGCGGGGCACCACCGACGACGAGGAGGGCGGCACCCACCTGGTGGCCCGGCCGGCGTCGCGGGCCGGGAACGAGGGCTGGTACATCGTCCTCGACGACGGCCGGCAGGTCGACGTGCTCGGGCTGGTGGTGCTCGGACGCAAACCCACCCAGCCGGTGGGCAAGCCCGATGCCACCCTGGTGCCGGCCGGGGAGGGCGGTCACGCCGTCTCCAAGAACCACCTGCAGGTCGGGGTGGACGCCCGCGGCATCTGGGTCAGTGACACCGGGTCGACCAACGGCACCGCCGTGGTGAGTGTGCGCGGCGACCTCGAACCCTGCCAGCCGGGGGTGCAGGTGCGGGTGCGTGAGGGGCAGGTGGTCAGCTTCGGTGACCGCTCCCTGACGGTGCGTCGCAAGCCCGCCTTCTGAGCCGTTAGCCTAGGCAGCATGCTGCTCTCCGATCGAGACATCCTGGCCCAGATCGAGGCGGGGCGGGTCGCGCTGGACCCGTGGACACCCGAGATGGTGCAGCCCTCCAGCGTCGACGTGCGACTGGACCGGTTCTTCCGGGTCTTCGAGAACCATCGCTACCCCGTGATCGACCCGGCTGCCGACCAGCCCGAGCTGACCCGGCTGGTCGAACCGGAGGGCGATGAACCGTTCGTCCTGCACCCGGGTGAGTTCGTGCTGGGCGCCACCTACGAGCAGGTCACCCTGCCCGACGACATCGCCGCCCGGTTGGAGGGCAAGTCGTCGCTGGGTCGCCTGGGCCTGTTGACCCATTCGACCGCCGGCTTCATCGACCCCGGCTTCAGCGGGCACGTCACCCTCGAACTGTCGAACGTGGCGACCCTGCCGATCACCCTGTACCCGGGCATGAAGATCGGCCAGCTGTGCTTCTTCCAGCTCAGCTCACCGGCGCTCAACCCCTATGGAAGCGCGGTCAACAAGTCGCGCTACCAGGGCCAGCGCGGGCCCACCGCGAGCCGCTCGCACCTCAACTTCCACCGCACCCCGATCTGAGTCGCGTGATGGCCCTGCTGCGTGTGCTGTCGGGGGTCGCGCCGTATGACGACCCCTGGCACCCGTTCCCGGAAACCTCTGCGGCTGCCGCCGAGGTGCTGCGCGGCGCCGGCTACCGGGTCGAGGTGCTGGACTCCACCCCTGAAGCGCTGGGGTCCCTGGACGAGGTCGACCTGCTGGTGGTCAACTGCGGCCGCGGCGACGGCCGGGGCCTCGGTGATTCGCTGGGAGAATGGACGCCGGCCTTCGCCGCCGCCGATGCCTGGCTGGCCGCCGGGGGAGTGGTACTCGGCCTGCACACCGCCGCCAACACCTTCCACGACTGGCCCACCTGGGCCGGGCTGCTGGGTGGGCGTTGGGTGCCCGGCCACTCGTTCCACCCACCGCTGGACGAGGTCGGCTTCGACATCGTCCCCGGTGCCGCCGACCATCCGGTGCTGGCCGGGCTGAGCCGGGTGCAGGTCGCCGACGAGCGCTACAGCGACCTCGTGGTCGACGAGGGCGTCACACCGCTGCTGCAGCACCACCACGAGGGTGTGGCCCAGGTGATGGCCTGGGCCGCCGAACGCGCGGTCTACGACGGCATGGGCCACGACGGGCGGTCCTACGAGTCAGCCGACCGACAGTGTTTCCTGGTGAACGCCGCCGACTGGCTGCTCTCGCTGCGCTGAGGCCCCGGTCGTCCCGGGGGTCAGGACCATCAGTAGGAGTCGGTCGACTCCGCGCCGTCGAGCACGGCGGCGGTGCCGGACAGCCCCAGGCGGGTGGCGCCGGCCTCGATCATGGCGATCGCGGTGGCGTGGTCGCGGATGCCGCCGGAGGCCTTGATGCCCAGGCGCCCACCGACGGTCTGGTTCATCAGCTCGATGGCGTGCACGGTGGCGCCACCGTTGGGGTGGAACCCGGTCGAAGTCTTCACGAAGTCCGCCCCGGCGGCCTCGCTGGCCCGGCAGGCGGCCACGATCTCGTCATCGTTCAGCGCGGCGGTCTCGATGATGACCTTCAGCACGGTCGGTGCGGGGGCGGCGGCGCGCACGGCCGCGATCTCGTCCTGCACGCCCTGGGCATTGCCCGCCTTCAGCAGGCCGACGTCGATGACCATGTCGATCTCGTGGGCGCCGTTGCTGACCGCTTCGGCGGCCTCGGCTGCCTTGGTGGCGGCGGTGTGCTTGCCGGACGGGAACCCGCACACGGTGGCGATCAGCACGTCACCGGCCTCGCCGCTGACGGGCAGCATGTTCGGGGAGACACAGATGGAGTAGGTGCCCAGCTCGCGCGCCTCGGCGAGCAGGGCGGTGACCTGCTCGGGGGTGGCGTCGGTCTTCAGCAACGTGTGGTCGACGTAGCGGGCGAGCTCTGCCCGGGACAGGGTCGTGTTCATGAGCCGATCCTAACGCCGGTGGCCGGCAGTGCCATCGGTCGGGGCCGGTCGGCAGCCGGCTCACCCGGGGGCTGGACGACGGGGTCCCCCACGCCGGTCGTCCCGGTCGCGGTCGAGGTGGTCGTCCCGGTCGGGGTGGTTGTCGGGTGAACAGTCGCCGGGGGAGCGGTCGTCGTCGGCGTGGTGCTCACCGGGTCCGTCGCCGGGACCGTGGTGGTGGGCACGGTGGCCTCACCCTCGGGCAGCACCAGCCCCGCCCGCTCGGCCAGCACCTGGGTCGGGGTGTTCGGCAGCAGCGGGTCGGCCTCGACCGGGCCGCCGAGCACCGCCGAGGTCAGCGAGGTCGTCTGCACACACGGCGCCGGGCCCACCCCCGAACGCCAGTCGAAGCGGAACATGTTGCGCTGCTGCATCATGCCGATCAGGTAGGTCGCATACCCGGGGTCGGTGGCGTAGCCGCCGCGCCGCACCTCGATGGCGAACTGGCAGGGGTCCTCATTCTTCGGGAAGGCGGCGTTGTACAGCCCACGCGTTCGCAGGTAGTGGCCGTGGTCGAGCATCGAGTTGGCCACCGAGGTGTAGGTGCGGAACGAGTCGATGATCTGGTACGGGTTGCCGTTCGCGTCGTACTCGGTGGTCAGCATGTCGACGCAGCCGCTCTGGTACGGGCTCGGGTTGACCCGGTTGCACTTGATGCCGAAGTAGTTGTTGTGCTGGCTCGACAACGTCGACGACCCCCACCCCGTCTCCAGGGCCGCCTGGGCCAGGGTCACCGAGGCCGGCACCCCGAACTGGTACCAGCTCTGCTTGGCACCGTCGGCGAGCCGGGCCAGGAACTCCTCGATCTCGGCGGCGGTGGCCGCCTGCGCCGGGCGGGCAGCGGGGCCGCTGACCAGGCCGGCGACCGCCAGCACGGCGACCATGGTGAGGGCCGCGAACCAAGCGAGCGCGGGCCGCAGCCCCGCCCCGGGTCGGCGGCGGGGGGTTCGTCCGGTCGAAGTCATACAGTCATCGTGCGCGAAAGGCCCCTGCTTGCCAAGGCCATTCGCGGTGGGTCGGGCAGTGGGATCGCCCCCATCGCGCTTCGATAACAGCGGGATCAAGAAATTCGGACGTGGCACCCGGGTCACCTAATCTGGTCAAGTGAGCAACGACGGCAGCTACGGGCAGAACCCGAACCCTCAGGGCTGGAACGAATGGAACGGCCAGCCTCCCCAGTCCCAACCCTCCGCGGGCTGGGACAACGGCGCGGGCTGGCAGCAGACCGGGTCGCAGCCGTCCGCGAACCAGTACCCGGGCTCCACGGGCAGCGCGGGGTGGGCCGGCCAGACCGCAGGCCAGACCGGGCCGCAGCCCGGCCAGTACCCGGACCAGTCGGGCTACGCCCAGCCGCAGCCCACCCCCGGCTACCAGCCCCAGCCCGGTTACCCGCCGACGACCGGCTACCAGCCGAGCACCGGTTACCAGCCGCCGGCCGAACCCCCGAAGAAGAAGTCGAACCTGACCGCGCTGATCGCCGGTGGTGTCGGCCTGGCGCTGATCGCCGCCATCGCGACCGGCGTGCTGCTCAGCCGCAACAACAACACCGCCGGCGGCGACCCCAGCGAGACCCCGACCCAGACGCCCACCCCGACCGTCAAGGCGCCCGGCCCGGGCAACTACGACGCCCTGATGGAGTACCTGAAGGACGAGGACTTCACCTGCACCGACGAGGACGCCGAGGGCATCAAGTCGTCGATCTGCACCCACTTCGACACCGCGCCGTTCATGATCGCCTACGTCGGCGCCACCGAGACCGGCGGCCTGGGCCGGGTGTCGCTCGAGGTGCAGGAGGATGCCCGCGCCAGCACCTCGAAGGCCATCTCGGACCACCTGATCAAGCAGTTCGCCACCACCGAGCAGGCCAGCGACATCACCACCAAGATCGCCACGGCCGCAGCCCCGGGCTACACCAAGGACGACCGGTCCGGCGACGTGCGCTACCGCGGCAATGCCCGCGGCAGCGTCGTGCTGTGGATCGAGGACTGGGTTCCCGAAGACCTGCAGCCGACCGTGGTGTCGGTGACCGATGCGCAGATCGACAAGATCGTGACCGACAACGGCTACAAGTGCGAGGCCAACGGGACGCTGCAGTCGTGCACCAAGACGGCCGACGACATTACCTACCAGCTGGTCTACCAGAAGGCCGAGGGCCAGGACGGCCTGAGCCGGCTGTCGGTGCGGGCCTACTCGGCCACCGCTGGCATCGCCCGGCCGGCCTTCCAGACCGAGGCGAAGAAGATCTTCGGGGAGCTGCCCGACGGCCAGGGCGACCCGGTCACCACCTGGATGGCCAAGCAGGACGAGAAGGCTGGCGGTATGGAGTTCGTCGACGGGAAGATCGTCGACTACTACCCCCGCTCCACTGTGAGCGGCAATGAGGCCGGCTCGATCTACATCTGGGTCAGCTGCTGGACCGGTACCCGCGACCAGTGCTGAGGTTGCCGTCGTGGGATGTTGTGTGTCAATCTGGGGCCAGTTGATCCAGTAGCCGGTGCTTGAGCCGCCCTTTCCCCTCCCCGGCGTCGTGGTCAACGTCGTCCGGTGCAAACAGTGGAGTTAGCATCCTTTCGAGGACAGGGGAGCGGGTCGTGGGTGAACGAGCTGGGGTCGGCGCACCGACCATGGACGACGTCGCCGAGGCTGCCGGGGTGTCCAGGACCTCGGTCTCGCGGGTCTTTCTCGGTCAGAAGAAGGTCTCCGAGGAGACGGTGTGGCGGGTCCGTGAGGTGGCGGCCCAACTGGGCTACGTCCCCAATCGGATCGCCTCGGGGCTGGCCTCCGGCAGGACCCGCACCGTGGGTTTGGTGCTGCCCGGTGGAGCGCTCGACGCCCTGCTGCTGACCCACCTGCAGGCCGAGGCCCGGCTGGTCGGCCTCGACCTGATCGCCATGGTGAGCCCACCCGGCCGCGATGAGTCGTCCCACCTCGGGGTGCTGCCCACGATCATCGGCATGCAGGTCTCGGGCCTGGTCGTCGTCGACGGCGCCATCCCCGACCAGCAGCTCGAACAGTACGTAGGCCGGCTGCCGATCGTGCGCACCGGCCTGGCCGAACCGGGTGCAGCCACCCACGCGATCTGGTGTGACGCCCTCCAGGCGGGGCGGGCGATCGCCGAGCACGTGGTCGACCGGGGCCACCTCAACGCTGTCGTGCTGACCTCGGAGGCATCCCACGCCCAGTTCCTGCGGGGCCAGGGGATGCTCGAGGCCTTGACCCTGCGCGGCCTGAGCCCCCACCCGGTGAAGTGGGTCGACCGCCGCCGGCAGGTCGACGAGGCCCTCGACCTGGTCAAGGCCGGGGCGGCCACCGTGGTCATGTGCCCCTCGGACGACGTCGCCCTCGAGGTCCTGCGCCGGGCCCGGGCACGCCACCTGTCGGTGCCCGAGCAGCTCAGTGTCACCGGCGTCGAAGGGCTGACCCCGGGGCTGGACGTCATCGGCCTGGCCACCGTGCGGCTCGACCTGCCCGAACTCGCCCGCCGGACTATCGCGACCCTGACCCGGGTGCTGGCCGGCGACGACGAGCCGCCCGCCCGCCAGCTGGTGCCGGGCACCCTGGTGCCCGGGTTCAGCGTGGCCGACCTGACCACGGGCTGAGCGGCCCCGGATGCGTGCCACACTTGAAGCGTGACTGAACTGCTCGCCGGACGCTACCGACTCGTGTCGGTGGTCGGTCGAGGGTCGATGGGCACGGTGTGGAAGGCGCAGGACGAACTGCTGCCGCGCCAGGTCGCGGTGAAGGTGGTCGGCGGTTCCCGGCAGAGTGACCCGATCGCGTTGAAGCGCTTCCGCCGCGAGGCCATTGCCATGGCGAACCTGTCCCACCCCAATGTCGTCTCGGTCTACGACGTCGGCAATGAGGACGACCAGGCCTTCATGGTGATGGAACTGCTGAGCGGGCCCAGCGTCGCCAAGCTCGTCGCCGACCATGGCCAACTGCGCATCGACAAGGTGGTCCACATGGGTGCGCAGGTGGCGCGCGGGCTCTCGGCAGCCCACGCGATCGGCATCACCCACCGCGACATCAAGCCCGGCAACGTGGTGCTGCACCACCGAGTCACCAAGATCGTCGACTTCGGCATCGCCCGCCTGGAATCGGCCGCCACCGCAGCGGCCTCGCTCACCTCCCCGGCGATGGCCATCGGCACCGCCGCCTACATGTCCCCCGAACAGGCCCGCGGCAAGCTCGTCCAGTCCTCCAGCGACATCTACTCACTGGCCTGCCTGCTGACCACCATGCTCACCGGACGCCCGCCCTTCAGCGACCCCGACCCGATCGAGGTGGCCCGCTCGCACGCGATGGAGGTGCCCCGCCCGGTCTATGAGGGTCGACCGAACGTGCCCCGCGCGTTGAACGACCTGGTCGCGGCCATGCTGGTCAAGCGTCCCGATGACCGGCCCACCGCGATCGAGGTGGCGGCCACGCTGACCTCGATCGAGAACCAGGTGCTGGGGCTGGCCGACCCGACCTCACCGCAGGGGCCGCTGGCCATGCCGGCAGACCCGCCGACCAGGCGGGAGCCGCGCCAGCCGCAGCGCCCTTTCGCCTCGGTGTCACAACCCGAACCGGTGCGACCGACCCGGACCCGCCCCGGCCCTCGTCCGCAGCAGACCCCGCTGCAACCCCCGGAGCAGGCACTGCCCCCGGAGCAGGCACTGCCCAACCCCGTCGCCAAGAACACCCGCAAGCGACGCGGCTGGTTCCGCCGGGGCTGAGAGCCCTATGTCAAGCAGCCTTCGTCAGGAGGCTGTTGAGTCGGCCGTGTAGGTCGGGGTTGTAGGGCGTGTGGTCGTGCCAGCAGCGCCACAGGATCCTGGTCCAGTTTTGGGCCAGGATTCTTGCTGCGTGGGGGTGTCGGCAGCCGCGGGCTCGGGCGCGGTCGTAGGTGTCGCGTGCCCAGGCGTTCGCGCGGGGCGTGTCTTGGGCCCAGTCGACCAGTGCTGCCCGGAGTTGTTTGTTGCAGCCGCGTCGGTAGGCGACGTTGAGGTGCTTGCCGGACTGCCTGGTCGATGGTGCGACGCCGGCGGCTGCGGCGAGTGCTGGGGGGTCGGGGAACCTGGCCCGGCAGTCGCCGATCTCGGCCAGCAGGGTGGCTGCGCGGACGGTCCCGGCGCGGGGCAGGGACTGGAAGATCGGGCCGTCGGGGTGAGCCAGGAGTGCTTCCTTGATCCGGGCCTCGAGCCGGGCTTGTTCATCACGCAGGGTGGCGAGCAGATCAACGAGGGTCAGCACGATGACCTCGCTGGCTTCGGCTGCCGCGCCGCTGACGCGGCCGGTCGCAGCTTCGTGCAGGTGGTCGACCAGCCGGGTCGGGGTGTGGCGGCCGCAGTATGCGTTGGCCTTGAGCCAGTGCGCCATCCGCAGCTCGCTGAGCCAGGCTGCTTTGGCTTCGCTGGGGAATCGGCGCAGGAACGCCAGGCTGATGGGGATGTCGAGCTGGCTGAACAGGCCGATCGCGCCGGGGAAGTTGTGCTGCAGCACTGCGAGCAGTTGGTTGTGCACGGCGATCCGGTGATCGATCAGATCGTGGCGGGCGCGCACCAGCATCCGCAGCGCGATCGTCTGTTCGCTGTCTGGTTGCACGATCGCCCAGCGACCGGCGTCGGTGCGCAACGCGTCGGCCAGCACGAACGCGTCGAACCGGTCGTCCTTGTTCCCCGCGGAGCCGTAGCGGGCACGCAGTGACTTCACCTGCCGTGCACTGATCACGACGACTTCGAACCCGTCGCGGATCAGGTGCTCGACCACCGGTCCGTCGCCGCGCTCGATCCCGATCCGTTCCACGCCATGGCGACGCAGCAGGGTGGTGATCTTGGTCAACCCGGGCCGTGTGTGCGGCACGGTTGCTTCCTCGATGCGCTGTCCGTCGTCGTCGACGATGCACAGCGCGTGGTGCTGCCAGGACCAGTCGATCCCGGCGTAGGTGGGCGTAGCCTCAATCATGAGAGTGCTCCTTCCGTCAGCCCACGGATTCAGCACTCCGGTCCGGGACGTGACGGTCGGTCGCTCACTGAGGCGCTCCGGGACCTTGCCGGGTCCTTGGCGCATAGCCCTATGGCCGATCTGCGCGTCCCGGGCCACCGAGCCCTGCAACTCTCAGCCAGGTCGTCCCCGAAGGGCGACTCGCTCAGCCTGGCAGTGGCCCGATGGACCCGGGGTGCAGACAAGACGATTCGCCTCGTCCACCCCA